>CAUJFK010000099.1 GCA_963169175.1 Acidobacteriota bacterium
CGTAAAAGACCGCCAAACAAAAGAACCGAATCCCGAAGCTGTTTTAAAGGTTTTCGAAGAAACCAAACGCCAAGGCGTCCTCATCGGCAAAGGCGGATTATACGGCAATGTCATCCGCACCGGAATGATGCTCAATTCAACAAAGGAGAATGTGGATGAGCTGATCAGAGCGCTCGATGCCGGCTTTGCACTGTGCTAGGCAATAATTCACCACAGAGACACGGAGAGCACCGAGGATTTTATTAACCAAATAAAGTTGAATAGTAGCTGTGCCGAAGGTTAATTAGCATTCTATCGTTCTTAGTGTCCTCTATGACTCTGTGGTGAATAATTCCGAACTGCTGAAAATAACTTGACCAAGTAGGACTCTAGAATCGGGTTTCCAGCGTAGTAAACTCGACGAGCGACCTGGATCACAGGCGAGAATCACTATGACCGCTGCTTCAAATTCAAAATTTTCACGACGCGAGTTTGTGGCAGGTGCTGCGGGAATCACACTGGCCGCACATTCGGGTGGCCGGGCCGAACCGGGCGCAATAGAACGTCCGAACATTTTATTCATTCTGGCCGACGACATGGGTTGGGGTGATCTTAGCTGCTACGGGCGGCCGGATTACAAGACTCTGAATCTCGACCGGCTTGCGCAGCAGGGAATGCGTTTTACGAATGCGTACTCGGCGGCCCCGGTATGTACGCCGACGCGGGTTGGACTCCTGACCGGCCGATTTCCTGCACGTATTCCTGTCGGGCTGGAGGAGCCGATATACGGACGAAAGGAGCTTGGCGATCGAGCAAAGACTATCGGGATTCCGCACGAACATCCGACACTTTCGTCATTGATCAAGGGGGCGGGATACGAAACGGCGCTCATTGGCAAATGGCACCTTGGATATCTACCGGATTTTGGCCCGATGCGCTATGGTTTTGACGAGTTTTTCGGCATCATGAGCGGCGCGGGCGATTACTTTTCACATAAGGACCCGTCTGGCGCCCCCGACCTTTTCGACGGTGAGGTCCCGGTGGAACGTGTTGGCTACACGACCGATCTACTGACGGAAAGGGCGGTGGAATTCGTGAGGCGTCCGCGAAAGAAGCCTTTCTATTTAAGTCTCCATTACACATCTCCGCATTGGCCGTGGGAAGGCCCGGATGACAAGGCCGTCAGCGACGCAATTCAATATGGTCCGGCGGGTTTTCGGGCTGGCGGCTCGATCAAAGTTTACGGCGAGATGGTGAAAAGCCTCGACCGTGGAATCGGACAGGTTTTGGCCGCGCTGCGCTCTGCCGGGCTTGATGGCAATACACTTGTCATTTTTACAAGCGACAACGGCGGCGAGCGTTTTTCTTACAGCTGGCCGTTTACCGGACAAAAAATGGATCTGCACGAAGGAGGCATTCGCGTTCCCGCAATTGCCCGATGGCCGGGCGTGACCACCGCCGGAAAGATCAGCGACCAGCCATTGATCACAATGGATTGGACCGCCACAATGATCGCCGCTGCGGGTGGCAAACCAGATCAAAAATTCGCATTGGACGGTGAAGACATCGCATCTTTTCTCGCGGCAAAACGTTCGCCGTTTGATCGTACGTTCTTTTGGCGAACTCGCCGCCAGGGAGCAATGCGAAACGGTAAATGGAAATACATTCGCGAGGGCAAGAACGAATTTCTTCACGATCTTTCAGTAGATGAGCGGGAACAGGCAAATTTCGGCGCGGCTGAACCACAGATCTTAGCCAAACTTCGCGCCGAGTTCGATAAATGGGAAGCCGGCGTCTTGCCGTATACGGCAATATAGATATGCAAAGAAAATTCTTACGCCTCGTGTCGATGTTAGCGATCCTCACCGTCTCTGTCATCGCTCAAACGCCGACAAAGGAACAGGTCATTGCCGGTGCGGAACGGGCGTTCGAGAAAGCGGCAAAGACCAATCCGATGCCGGCCCCGGGTTGTGCAGTTGGCGTTTCGCTCGACGGGCAGCCGGTTTTTGAAAAGGCGTTTGGGTTGGCGGAGATGGAGCATAATATTGCCAACACGCCGCAAACTATATTTGAATCGGGTTCGGTGGCAAAGCAGTTTACCGCTGCCGCGCTTGTGCTTTTGCAGCAGGACGGAAAGCTGAGAATCGACGATCCGGTGCGGAAATATATTCCCGAACTGCCCGATTACGGCAAACCGCTGACGATCCGGCATATTCTGACGCACACCGCCGGATTGCGCGATTGGGGATCAGTGATGGCGTTGACGGGAGCGGGACGCGGTGACCGTGTTGTTACGCAGGCGATCGCGCTGGACGTGATATATCGTCAGAAACATCTCGATTTCGAGCCGGGTGCGGAGTATTCATATTCGAACAGCGGCTATCAACTCGCGGCGGAGATAGTTGAACGGGTTTCGGGAAAGAAGTTTGGTGAATTCGTAACCGAGAGAATTTTCAAACCGCTCGGCATGACGAACAGTTCCTGGCGCGACGATTATCAGCAGATAGTTCCTGGCCGCGCGCAGGCATATTCGCGGCAGGGTACGAACGCTCCGTGGCGGCTTAACATGCCGATCATGAACGTCGTCGGCAACGGCGGAATGCTGACGACGGTCGGTGACTGGCTAAAATGGAACGCGGCTCTGGATGCACAAACGCTCGGTACTCCTTTTGTCGGGTCTCTCCAAACTCAAGCCGTGTTAAATGATGGGCGAAAGATCAGCTATGCGCTCGGGATCGTGGTTGACGAATATCACGGCATAAAACAGGTCGCCCACAGTGGCGGGACCGCTGGCTATCAAACGTATCTTGCCCGCTACCCGGACAAGAAGCTTTCGGTCGCGGCAATGTGCAATGGAAACCCGCCGTCGTCGGGTACCGTCGCCCACAATATTATTGACGAGATCTTTGGCCCGTATCCGCAGGCCGCGAAACCACCGGAGCCCGTTGCGATGACCGAAGATCAGCTCAAGAAATTCGTCGGCGTATTTCGAGATGAAAAGACCCATTTCCCAATCCGGTTTACCATCGATAAAGGCGCGCTCAAGTTAGGCGGAACTCAACTTAAGCCATTATCTGAAACCGCTTTCATGATGGGAAACCAACGCCTATCATTCGCTCTGGATAAGAGCGGAAAACCGATCACCGGCCAGGCAATCGATCCGGCCGGCGCGGTCGATCGGTTTGTCACCGAAAGCGAATGGACTCCGACGACCGCCGATCTCGCATCGTTCGCCGGCGATTGGTTCAGCGAAGAAGCACAGGCAAAAGTGTCGTTCGTGATCGAAAACGGGAAGGCCTCGATCGTGAACAAACCGGTGATCGATCTTAAACTTCAGCCGATCTACAAAGACCATTTTACCGGCGAAGGCTATGTTATCTGGTTCACCCGCAACGCGAAAGGCAAGATCGAACGAATGCATGTCGGCACGGGAAGAATGCGGGATATGTTTTTTGAGAGGACAAGCCGATAAGGTCGAAACGTGGGTCTTGCCAATGTGTTACGAGAACCGCAAAGCCATCCTTCAATTCCCCAGGCAGAAAGGCGGCCTGAATTGAAAGCGGGAAGTGAATTTAGACGAAAACAGTAAGTAATGGAAAACATTAGCGTCAGACAAGCAACACTCTCTGATCTAGATACTCTGCTCTTATTTGAGCAGGGCCTGATAGATTTCGAGCGCCCGCTCGACGCGACAATCAAAGGTGGCGACATTCATTATTACGATATAGAGAGTATGATCTCCGCCGATAATGTTGAGATCGTTGTGGCAGAATCGGCGGGTGAATTGATCGGGTGCGGTTACGCAAATATTGAAGATTCGAAACCATATCTGACACACAAAAGCCACGCATATCTTGGCTTTATGTACGTCGCACCTGAACATCGCGGCAAGGGTGTAAACAGATTAATTATCGAAGCACTCAAAAAGTGGTCTGTTTCAAAAGGCGTGACCCACATGCGGCTTGAGGTTTTTGCGAGCAATCCGGCGGCGGTGAAAGCGTATGAAAAAGTCGGCTTTGCTCCGCGATTGTTGGAAATGACCGCGAGCCTCAAACAAATTTAATTAGGATGATGATCGATCGATGAAATCTCAAACTAGGATCGGAATGAAACAGGTTTTATTTTTTTTGACTTTAATGACGTTGTTCGTAAGTATTGGCCAGGCACAAAAGTCTAAGACAAACAATGGCATTGTCGGCAAGGACCATTTTGTTACCAGCAATGGACTGAAGGTTTATTTGTGGGAAAAATATCAGAAGAATTCTGCCAATACGTTTGCGAAGTCGAACAAGGTCGTGCTTCTGGTTCACGGGGCGACGTGGACGGGACGGCCGGATTTTGATCTGCAGATTCGCGACTATTCGCTGATGGATTTTCTGGCGAAGAATGGGTATGACGTTTGGGCGATCGATATTCACGGCTACGGAAGATCGGAAAAAACAGACAAGGATTGGTCCGATACCGCGTCGGCGGCGGGCGATATTGGGGCGGCGGTTGATTACATAACGAAGCTGCGAGGCATCGAGAAAATGTCGATCCTCGGCTGGTCGTGGGGAACGCAGACGACGGGCCTTTACACAATGCGGCATCCGGAAAAGGTGGAGAAGCTGATCCTTTTCGCAATGGCATGGAAGCCGCGGCCGGGTATGGGTCCCGTCCCGCTTCCAAAGGATCAATATCGCACAACCGACGAGGCCGGTGCCCGATCGGATTTTATCGCGGGACAATACGAGCCGGATGTTGTCGATCTTTATGTCAAAGAAGCGCTTGCCGAAGTGCCTAAAGCACCGAATGGCGTGCGGGTGGATTTCGCCACCAAACTGCCGATCCTCGATCCGGCCGCGATCCGTGTGCCGACACTCATTATTCGTCCCGAAAAAGATTTCCTCAGCACCGAAGCCGAAACACTGGAATTCTTCCAGAAACTCGGAACCAATAATAAGAGCTATGCGTTCCTCCCCGACGGCGGCCATGCTATCTTGCTCGAAAAGAATTATCGAAAATTTCAGAATGCCGTCCTCGCGTTCCTTGATCAGCCGTAGTTCGGAAGATTCACCACAGAGGCACAGAGAGCACAGAGGGTTTTTGGAAACGCGTTTTTGGTTATGCGTGAATGGATCTGGTGGGGAACACAGATTTGAATATAGATTACTTGTCTCCGTGTCCTCTGTGACTCTGTGGTGAATCCGGTTCAATAGTGACAATTTTGCGTTAGAATATAAGCATGAGAACGCCGGAAGAAAAACTGCTCAATCCGTGTCCCGGAAGCAAGATCGCTGAGGCGGTTCGGTACGGACTCGATCTAACGCTTGTCGTTGAAAACCTGAGGCGAACACCGCAGCAGCGTTTAGAAAGACTTCAGGGAGCGATGGTCAGCGTCGAAAAATTGCGTTTGGCGATGGAGACGGCGAAGGCGAAACGGCGGACGGGCAACAAATGATCGATATCGAAAAGGCAATAGTCGCGATGGCTTCGAATGATGTAGATTTCGTGGTCATCGGGGGTGTTGCTCTCTCGATACACGCGACGGCGTACATAACATTCGACATAGATTTCGCGTATTCGAGGAGTAGAGATAATCTTGCGAAGATCGCCAATGCGCTGGCTCCGTTTAATCCCAGACTCCGCGGCGTCCCGCCCGAATTGCCTTTCATTTGGGATGCATCCACGCTGTCGAATGGCGCAGTTTTCACGCTTGATACCGCGATCGGCGATATAGACCTGCTATCTGAAGTAAAAGGACTCGGCGAATTCACCGATGTGTTGGCGAGTTCGGAAAAGTTTGAACTTTGGGGATTCAGTGTGAATATTTTGTCGGTCGATGGCCTGATCGCAGCTAAGACGGCGGCGGGTCGTGAAAAGGATGTTCCGGGGTTGAAGCATCTCGAAGCAATTCGTGAAGCAATGTCTGAGAACGAGTAGGATTGGTTAAAGAAATTTGAATTTTCCGGTCAAACAATGACGCGTCGCGGGATGGGTAGTCTGATTGGGGACGGAAATTAGTTGACCAAGTTGGTCAAGTGTAGTACTTTCTGCGTATGAGCGTTAAGAAAGCAAATATCGGCGAGTTAAAGACGCATTTGAGCGTTTATCTCAAAGGGGTAAAGAACGGCGGAATGGTGTTGGTCACCGAACGAAATAAGCCGGTCGCGAAGATCGTTCCCCTTGACGAAGACGACCTCTACGAAACGGAAGAAGAACAGTTGATCGCCGAGGGGATTCTCAGCCCGCCGAAAAGTAACGAGCCGTTGCCGGATTCATTCTGGGATGACAAAGGATTGCCTAATGTTCCGCTTGATGTGATTTTGCGTGTGATCCGAGAGGAGCGGGATGAAGACTAAAATCGCCTTTTTTGACACAAGTGCAATAATCCCTCTCTACTGCAATCAAGTCATGTCGGTTGAATCACGAAAGATCAGAAGGCAATTCAAAATGCCTGTTATCTGGTGGGGAACTCGTGTTGAAGTGAATAGCGGTTTAGACAGGCTATTGCGTGATGCGATCTTGACAAGATCACAACTGCAAATTGCCTTGCAGAAATGGGAAAAATTGCATTCTCAGGCGCATATAATCAAGCCGGAAGATAACATCCTTGAGATCGCTTCGACGCTTCCGTCTGTGTACAACTTACGAGCATTGGATTCGTTCCAACTCGCAGCAGCTTTGGTCTGGTGCAAAGAGAAACCGAAGAACCGCTCGTTCGTCTGCGCCGATAACAGATTAGGCGAAGCCGCGGACGCGACGGGGTTTGATGTTGTTTCACTGTGCTGAACCGGAGGAAAGCACCGCATCGGTGTGTAATTTTACAAATCAGTTATTCCGAGCTTGAGTTAGATTAAGACCATTTGAAACTGACAGTTACTAGGCAACAAAGATATTGCTGACATAGTAGGTGATGACCGCTAGCTGCTCAGGCGATACGGACAAAGAAATGTGTTTGATGGCACTGCATAAGAGAATTATATGAAGACACTTATAAAAAATGGCCGGGTTGTCACGGCGGTTGACGATTATTTTGCTGATATCTTTATCGATGGCGAGACGGTGACGACTATCGGCAAGACGCTGGATATCGAGGCGGATGTTGCTATTGACGCGTCGGGGAAGCTCGTGATTCCGGGCGGGATCGATCCGCATACGCATATGGAGCTGCCGTTTGGCGGGACTTCGTCTAGTGATGATTTCTTTACCGGTACGCGGGCGGCGGCGTTTGGCGGGACGACGACGATCATTGATTTTGCGGTGCAGACAAAGGGTGAGTCGATGACATCGGGTATCGATGCGTGGCATAAAAAGGCCGAAGGGAAGACGTGTATCGACTATGGGTATCATCTCATCACGACCGATTTTGAGGATGGCGATGAGAAGGAAATGTACTCGCTGATGGACGAGGGAATCACTTCGTTCAAGCTGTTTATGGCGTATCCGGGCGTGTTTTTGGCGGACGACGCGACGATCTTTCGGGCGATGTCGGCGGCGGGTCAGCGAGGCGGTTTGATCTGCATGCATGCTGAGAACGGTATCGTGATCAACGAGATAATCAAACGCTTTCTCGCCGATGGCCGAACGGCTCCGAAGTATCACGCTCTTACGCGGCCGACGATCGCCGAGGCCGAGGGCGTTCATCGCGCCATAGCGATCGCCGAGATGGCCGAGTCGCCGGTTTACATTGTGCATTTATCCTGCACCGACGCGCTCAATCAGATCCGGCAAGCACGCGACCGCGGCATTCCGGCATTTGCTGAAACCTGTCCGCAATATCTCTTTCATTCCATAGACGATTACGGCGACGGCTGGGACGGTGCAAAATACGTAATGACCCCGCCGCTGCGCGAAAAACACAATCACGCCGAGCTTTGGAAAGGCCTTAAGATGGACGACCTGCAAGTCATCTCGACCGACCATTGCCCGTTCTGCATGAAGGAGCAAAAGGAACTCGGTCTCGGCGATTTTTCAAAAATCCCAAACGGTGCACCCGGCGTCGAAAATCGAATGTCGCTCATCTACAACGGCGGCGTTGTAGAAAACCGAATCTCCCTCAATCGCTTTGTCGAACTCACCTCGACCGCTGCCGCAAAGATGTTTGGCATGTTCCCAAGGAAAGGCACGATCGCCGTTGGTTCGGATGCCGATATTGTTATCTTTGACCCCGAAAAGGAACACACCTTTGGCGTTGAGAACGAACACATGAATGTCGATTATTCTTCTTACGAAGGCTGGAAAGTAAAAGGCAAGGTCGAAACCGTCCTGTCACGCGGCCGCGTCATTATCCAAAACGGCGAACATACCGGCAAACAAGGCGACGGGCAGTTCATCAAACGGGGCGAATGCGTTAAAGTATGAGACCTTAGCGTTGAGAATTGTTGGGACACTACGAGGTTTCTTATGAAAAGGAATAAGGGAAACTCCGTTTGGCTTTTGCCGTTGGTGCTTGATGGCGGCCTTGTAGTCGATTTTCGAGACGATCATGTTCACGTTCAACTCGGGCGGAACCTGAAGGTAACTTCGGAACAGCGAGAGACGGCCTGGCTGCGTATAGCGGAGATATGTGACGAAAATGGGACGCGGCGTGTGTTGGTGGAAGGCCGGGCGCCCGAGGGCGTGTTAGACACGACTGAGATCATCGACGCCGGGCTTAAAGCGGCAACAGTCCCGAGGCTGTGGATGGCCTTCTGTTTTGAGGCATTTATTCCTGATGAACTAAGTGAACTTTACGAGACCGTGGCGGCTTCAAAAGGTGTTCGCGTCAAGCACTTTTCCAATCCGGAAGCTGCCTTGCATTGGCTGCGTACCAATGCTCCCGCATAGGAGACCGCAGCCGAGAATGGGCCGTTCGCCATAACGACGCCAACACAGACGATTGGATTTGAGATCGCCTACACACGAACAAAATTGGGTCAGAACCACCTGCGGTAGCGGGTGGTTTGATGTTGGAACTCGGGCCGTTTGGTGAGTCTCAAAAACTCGTCTTAAACCACCCGCTACCGCAGGTGGTTCTGACATTATTCTAGATTGTTTACGGCTTTGGTTCTAAAATGATCTGTCGCGAGAGCCGGACGTCCTGGACTTCGCGGATCTGCAGGCGGTCGCGATAGCCCTGCATTTGTTGTGCGTCGTTGCCGATGACGGTTTGTACCAAGTTGTCGGCTTTCGTTAGATTGGCCTCGTAGGTGGCGAGGTCTTTGTATTCGGTCATCAGCAGCATATTCCAGTCATTTGTGCCGTGTGCCTCGGTCTCGATCACCATATACGAAATGATCTGGCCGTCTTTTTTCAAAGCCTCCTGTTCCTTCTTCCAGTCGGCCGCGATGTAATTCTTGTAGGCATTCTCCATTCCGGGCTTCATCTTGATAACGGCAACGACCCAAACCGAACCGTTATGAAAAGGCCGCTTTACCTGTGCCGAGGTAACTATGTTCAGTGTCAGAAAAAGGGTGAAAAGCGAAACGATAAGCATCAAATTGCGTTTCATATTTGTCTCCTGGGTTTTCTCTGTGAGTGCAAATGCGTCGGATTCGTGTTTCTCCGGCGGTCGCCGCACTCGTTTCAAGCAGCCGCCTTTTGTGTCTTCCTTCTACCCACCTAAACGGGAATTTATTGGCGGAAGTGCCAAACCCCGAATTTTATTTTTATTTCGGAGGTTTTGATCTATAATCACCGCAGTATTTTCACTCGAAACTAATGCAAAACGCTGAGCCGGATCAGATCACGCTGCTACTTGCTGACTGGGGCAGAGGCGACCAGGTTGCCCTTGAACAGCTGATGCCGCTTGTTTACGATGAGCTGCGGCGGATGGCAAAGCGTTATATGAACCGCCAACCGGCCGGGCATACCTTTCAAACGACCGAGCTGATCCACGAGACATATCTAAAACTTGCCAAACAGGACGAACAGAATTGGCAGAACCGGGCCCATTTTTTTGGCGTGGCGGCAAAGGCGATGCGTCATATTCTGGTTGATTACGCGCGTGCAAAACAGAGCCAAAAACGCGGTGGATGGCAGGAAAAGATCACGCTGGCCGACAATATTGCGACCACGCAAAGCAATTCAAAGGAGATAGTCGCGCTGGACGATGCGTTAAAGAACCTTGAACAGATCGACACTCGCCGAAGCCGCGTTGTCGAATTAAAATTCTTTGGCGGCCTGACCGCGGAAGAGATCGCCGAGGTTCTGAACATTTCCGCCGAAACCGTCAAACGCGATTGGAAATTTGCCCGCACATGGCTGCTTCGTGAACTGACGGTCACTGAATAAGAAATTGAACGCCATGACGCTTTTTCCAGTCGCTTTACGTTTGATGTATTGAGATGGAACTTTGTCGCTCAAGTGTCCGGAGGATCACGTGGATTTTTAGGATAGCTAACAGCTATAGGCTGACTATCAGCTATTTCTTTTTGGTGTAAATGGACATTGAACGATTAAATCAGATCGAAGAGACATATCACGCCGTGCTCGAATGTCCTGCGGGCGAGCGAGAGGCGCTATTCGGCAAATTATGCGGAGCCGACGCCGAGCTGCGCCGCGAGGTCGAATCACTGCTTGCTTTTGAAAAAACGCCTGAAGTGTTTTTAGACTCACCGCCTGAATCGCTTGCCGCCGAGATGTTTTTTCAAGAGGAAGAGCCGGCGAATTTGGTGGGCAAGGAGTTCAGTCATTATAAGGTCATAAAACTCATCGGGACCGGCGGAATGGGCGAGGTCTATTTGGCCGAGGACACAAAGCTCAGGCGAAAGGTCGCCCTGAAAATATTGCCGCCCCAGTTTTCTGCCGACCAGGAACGCAACCGCCGCTTTGTAAAGGAAGCCCGCGCCGTTTCGGCACTAAATCATCCGAACATCATCACGATCTACGAGATCGAAGAAGCCGAAAACTTTAGTTTTATGGCTACGGAATTCATCGACGGGTTGACCTTACGCGACCAGATCGGTGAAAAGCTTTTGACGTGGCAAGAGTCGGTCAAGGTGGCGATCCAGATCGCGGGAGCGCTCGAATCGGCGCATTCGGTCGGCATTGTTCACCGCGACATCAAACCGGCGAATATCATGGTACG
>CAUJFK010000100.1 GCA_963169175.1 Acidobacteriota bacterium
TGTTGATGTGGATGAAAGTCGACTCCAATGTATAATCTCATTGCGGTTTCTCCTTTCTTCAACAAACGAAGAACTTTTTTCCAACGTCAGTTTACACTGAAGGAGAAACCGTCTTTATAACATCAAGACTTTTTCCGCGGATTTGAACGCACCTTGAGCAAGCTCAGCTTTTACCGTATGCTTGCGGGCCTGCAAGCGCTGGAGTTCAATATCGTTCTATAATTTGCGGAACGCAGATTGCTTCGTAGCCGCGATGGGGCTTCGGTCCTGCGATTTAATATTGACGATCATGGGGGTCAATGGGATGAGAACATATTTAACATTAATTGCAATTGTAATTTTCACTGTAGGTGCAGCATCGGCCCAGCGGTCTGACCTGGCCGGGATCCAATGGACGCTGACCCACGCGAACGGAAAGGAAGTGACCAGCGCACTTGCGTATTTTGAGATAGAGCCAGGCAGCAAGCGTTTTTCCGGCAGCACCGGGTGCAACCGAATGTTCGGGACCGTTAATTTTACCGAACGCAAGCTGGCTTTCTCCGCCATCGGCATGACGCGGAAAATGTGCAAACTTGCGGCTGGCAGCATGCCGGAGGCCGACTTTGTAAAGGCATTAGAAAAAGCGGCGCGATACTCGGTAAACGGCAATAACCTGAACGTTTTCGATCGCCGCGGACGTACTATCCTTAAATTCAGACGGTTGGTCAAATTGCCGCCGGTCGTCGATCCCGGGCCGCAGCTAAGGCTGGAAGACAAAAAATGGGTACTGGAATCCATCAAAAACCGAAAGACGTTCGCGCCGATAAAGGGTGTTTTCATCAACTTTGATGCAGCAAAGAAAACTTTGGGCGGCAATGGCGGGTGCAACGTTTTCGGTGGCGAATACACGATTTCGGGGTCAAAGATCGATATTAAGGATGTTGTCTCGACAATGCGTGCCTGCATCGAAGATGGGAGTATGAATACTGAGCAAGAGTTCTTTGACGCCCTGAGGAAAGCGAATCGATTCGAGATCACGGAAAGCCGGCTCCGCCTTTACCGCGGCCGGGAACTTCTGCTCACTCTGCTGGGCACAGACAAATAGCGAATTTGGCAATTCGGAAGCCCGCGCGGTAGAGGCTGTGCAATAACTTTCTTAAACTGCGGAGCAGTGGCAGAGAGGTAGCCACGGGTGGAGCCAGGCGGAACCCGTGGTTAGGATGAATACGAGGCTCTAGCCCACGTAGCGGGCGACAGAGAGGCGTATAACATCTATTGCTTTCAATAATTTAGCGAAGGTCTGCCGCCCGTTACACGGGCTTTGAGATTTAGGCTCGACTAACCCCACGTTTCGCTTCGCTTCACGTGGGGCTACATATATTCCGCTGCTCCGCAGCTTTTTTAGGGTTTTGACACAGTCTCCGACCCACGGGCTTCTGCATCTGAATTAGGGCCTTTCAGCCATCCTCTTTTTATTGAAGCCAAATCGCGGAAATTTCGTTGAATTACGACTTCTTACCGTCAAGTATTCCATTTTGACGGCGGCGAAGATCAAATGCGGGTTCTGCGTTTTACACTTTATTATTTGAAGCTGCGGATAAGTGCATCTCTTGGGACTCAACCAACGCACGGCCCGCTTGGGCTCAAATGGAGGTGGGAAACGTGGCATCGCATCCGAAAGGCTGAACGCAAATATAAGACGGCCGGGACTGTTGCCCAACTGAGGAGCGATCTGGCACGGCTATGGCGAATGATATTCAGCTGAGCGGATAGTGATCTTCAACGATCGTCCACCGGTCGATACGTTTATCCCCGGGGAGGCGTGAATTCGCCGACAGTACCGCTTGTTCGACAAGTCCGTGGATCTGTTCGCGGCATAGATTTGCCGCTTCATCTTCGTCAATTGTTATCAGTATTCGTCGATCCCCGATGCTATCGGCTGAAAATGAGCAGCTCTTGATGATCAGCGAACCGGTCAACAATTGTTTAAACCGTTCATCGGTTTCGGCCTTGTTCTGATCGTGTTCGAACATTATCTTTCGCGATCTTTTACGATGAGAGATGCATGCATTTCGCGGCATGCCGGCGTCACTTGTACAGACTTCTTCCATTTAGCACTTTTGCGGAAACCCAATGCAAATACGTTAGAATAATGCCATGAGAAAAGCGGGGATCTTCCTATTCGCCATTTTACTGAGCGGCCCATCGCATGCTCAGTCGCTGCTTGAACCGGTTTATGAAACGCAGCGGGCATTTGAACGTGTACTGGCCGACCGCGGCGCCAGATCGGCGTTTACCGAGTTCCTTTCTGACGATGCAGTAATATTTCGTCCTGAGGCCGTGAACGGGCGGGACTTTTTGCGGTCCGCCGAGAGCCTGCCCGACGGTACGGTGAACCGGACAGTTCATTTTGCGGATGTTTCCAACAATGGGCTGCTTGCTTACACGATCGGCGAATGGACGTTCACGCCAAAGGCCCGGCCGAAGGATATTCGCGTTGGCGAATACGCGACGGTTTGGAGCAAAGTGAATGGACGATACAAGGCAATACTTGATATAGAGGTTTCGCATCCCGTGCTTGAACGGGCCGAAGACCGCCTTCACATTCCAAAACCGCGTGGCGGCCACAGCAACAAGCAGGGCTGGTCTGCGACGGACGCGACGATGAATTTTCTTAGAATGAGCATGTCAAAGGCAGGGCTTGGGAAGGCATATGACATGTTTGCCGCTGAGGACGTAATATTGCTGCGCGATGGTTTGCCGCCGATCGTCGGACGCGGCCTCGCAGAGGACGAAACGGAAAAATACGCCGCCGTCGATTTTCCGAAACGCGTTGCGCAGTTTCAAACCGGCGACATGGCGTATACGTGGAATCCGTGCTCGTACGCCGACAGCGGTGAAGGTATGGAGAAGGGAAATTGCCTCCATATATGGAAATTCCGCGATAGGAATTGGCTGATCCTTCTCGGAGTATTTGCAAAGGTTGCAAACACCGCGAAGCCTGTACTAAAAGAGGCAGCGGGCAAGGCAAACTAGTGGGCCATAACAATTGAAGCGCAATTACTTTGCGCTCTTTGTGTCTTCAACTTGGTGATCTTTGTGTTAAAAGATGCCGTTAACACAAATGCCGTAAAGGGTGAACACAAGGTTCGCGAAAGAAGAAGAGATCGGCAAAAAACTACTTGCAAGTTTGCTGTTACAGCCCATCGCTGGGTTGTGACGGACAGTTTACTTGACCCGAACGACCTCGACCGATGCTGAGGCCCGGGCGGCGACGGCGGCCGAGGTGCTTCCCAGAAGAAAACGCTCGACACGACTTCCAAATTTATTCGCTCCGACAAAGATACAATCAGCATTCCAACGAGCGGCCTCAGCGATGAGAACTTCCTTGGGATGGCCGGAAATAACCTCAAACGACGTTGGCATACCCGCCGGAGCGAGGCCGACGAGCTCTTCGCGGGCGCGGTTACCAAGCCAGTCCTGTTCCGACGTATTGATATCGGCAATTGCGGTCGATACCGGTGGGATGAAGCGGCCAATAGCTGAAGGCACCAGCTCCTCGGCGGCCGAAACAACGCGCACCTCTGATCCCTTGGGCCACGAACGAGCGGCCACCGCTTTTAAGGCGGCGAT
>CAUJFK010000101.1 GCA_963169175.1 Acidobacteriota bacterium
TGTTTGCGATCCCGGTTGCGAATTACGTGCACGAAAAGCAGTTGAATCGGGACCAGCGATATTCATGGGCCGTACTGGATACGTTCGATATGTTGTCGCCTGCCTTTGATCAGCCGATGACCGGTGCCGAAGTTGAGCGGACTCTAAGGGCGTCCGGCATCGGTGATCTTTCGCGGCCGACCAACGCGTCATTGAACATTGTTGGAAAGCGCAAGTCAGTCCCAATTGGTTAATGCCAAACGCACTCTACATCTGCTATTTTGGGCTGCGGCAGCCGTTGGTGCAGACGCAAGTGCTGCCTTATTTGCGTGAGCTGCGAAAGGACGGGCATCAGGTCATTCTGCTGACGTTTGAACCGGAGTTTTCGCGAAATTGGACGCGTGAGGCAGTAGCGGCCGAGCGTGAACGGCTCCTTAACGAAGGGATCGAATGGTTCTGTCTTCCTTATCACAAGCGGCTATCGGCCGCTGCGACCATCTACGATGTCTTTCGCGGCACGGTAAAGGTGCGGAAGTTGATCCGAAAGCGAAACATCGACATTCTGCACGGGCGTATTCATGTACCTACATTGATGGCCGCCATTGCACGAAAACTTTCGCGGCGTAAGCCAAAGCTCCTGTTCGACATTCGCGGCTTTTTTCCGGAAGAATACACAGACGCCGGTATTTGGCGGGAGAACGGAACGATCTATAGGGCCGTCAAGCGTGTGGAGCGATGGCTGATGAAGGAATCCGATGCGTTTGTAGTGTTGACGGAAAAAGCAAAGAACCTCCTTTTTCCCGAATGCAGCGGAATGCCGGATATGGACACGGACAAGTTTGGGCGGCCGGTTGCCGTAATTCCCTGCTGCGTTGACCTGAACGGAAGATTTTTTGCCGAACGCTCCACGTTGCGGGCAAAGATGAGAGCCGAACTTGGAATCGGCGATCGTCGGGCCTATGTTCATGCCGGAGCACTTGGCGGCCTGTATTTGACGGAACAGATCGCTGATCTTCTTGCCGCCGCAAGGCAATTGGACGCGGGCACTTTTGCAATGTTCCTTACGCAAAGCGATCCTGGATTGATCGTGCCCCTGCTCCGCGCGCGAAGTTTCGAGGAAACCGACTATTTTGTCAGCCGTGTAGCACCTGATGCCGTTCCCGGCTATCTCTGCGCGGCCGATGCAGGCATCTCGTTCGTTAAGGCCGGTTATGCGACGCAGTCGCGTTCACCGACGAAAATTCCCGAATATCTCGCCTGCGGGCTCCCGATCATTGCCAATCCGGGTGTTGGCGATGTCGATCAGTTGATAGGGAAAAACAGCGTTGGCGTTCTGGTTGAGAGTTTTTCAGAGGTGGGTTACACAAAAGCCCTTAAGCAGCTCGATACTCTCGGCGACATTGGCGGCCGCTGCCGGGCGGCTGCCGAAGCCAATTTCGACCTCGAAACCATCGGCGGGGCCCGCTATCGCCGACTCTATTCCCAACTCACCAAAAATTGCTGACCGCAAGGCAATCGAACAAACCTTGTTTTCCCCACAATTGCTGAATGGTATGATTATCTTTTGCCTTGCTTATGAAAGTACTTGCTATCGTACCGGCAATTTATGACACGTCGCCGGGGCAGCGGTTCCGTTTGGAGCAGTGGCAGCCGATACTTGAAAAAAGCGGCGTAGAGATAACGTATTCGCCATTTGAAACTCCCGAATTGCGTTCGGTCCTTTATCAGAAGGGCAATGCGGCACGAAAAGTTGGCGAGGTTGTAAAGAACTGGAATCGACGCCGGGCGGATGTCAGGTCTGCTCACCGGTTCGATCTTGTCTATGTCTTTCGCGAGGCCGCGCTTCTCGGCCCGGCGTGGTTCGAGCGAGCTATAGCCCGGACGGGCGTGCCGATGATCTTTGATTTTGACGATGCCATCTTCGTCGCATATAAAAGCCCTTCGAACGGATATTTGAGCTATCTGAAGTTTCCGGGTAAAACGGCCGCGATCTGCCGTTTGTCAGCCTACGTGATGGCGGGCAATCAATATCTTGCCGATTATGCGTCAAAGGTAAATCAGAATGTGTCCATTGTCCCAACGACGATCGACACCCGCAAATACGACGTGGCCGATAGGCCACCGAACGATGTTCCTGTTATCGGCTGGAGCGGCAGCCACAGCACGGCGCAGCATCTTGATACGCTGCGCGATATACTTCAGGAGTTGGCGCGGACAGAAAAGTTCAGGCTGCGGGTTATCGGCGCCGGCCAATACAGTGTGCCGGGCGTGGAGGTCGAATCCATTCCGTGGCGGGCCGAAAGCGAAGTTGACGACCTGCGGCCGATGGACATCGGCATTATGCCGCTCCCCGATGATCAGTGGAGCAAGGGCAAATGCGGCCTGAAAGCGTTGCAGTATATGGCGCTTGGGATACCGACCGTTTGTTCGTCGGTTGGCGTGAACTCGGCGATCATCAGCGACGGAGTGAACGGGATGCTCGCCGATACGAAAGACGAGTGGATCGCAAAGCTCAAGGAACTTATTAGTTCGCCGGAGCTTCGCACACGGCTAGGTTCAGCCGGGCGAAGAACAGTTGAGGACAAATATTCGGCCGAATCACAGGCACCGCGCGTGCTTGAGATATTCCAGGCGGTGTTAAAGGGATAAAAATTTCAGTATGAACATTTTGGTTACTGGTGGTGCCGGTTTTATCGGCTCACATCTAGTTGATGCTCTGGTAGAACGCGGCCACCGCGTGCGCATTCTGGATTCGATCGTTGAACAGGTACATGGCGATAAGGTGCCGGAGCATCTGAACCCGGCGGCGGAATTCATTCGCGGCGATGTGTGCGACGCCGACGCGGTCCGCAAAGCTCTTGACGATATTGAGGTTGTCTATCATCAAGCAGCTGAAGTAGGCGTCGGGCAATCGATGTACGAGATCGTACGGTATGTAAAGGCGAACGATCTTGGAACGGCCGTGCTGCTTGAGGAAATGATAAAGCGGCCGCGTCAGTTCAAGAAGCTGGTCGTCGCATCTTCAATGTCGATCTACGGCGAGGGCGACTATCGATGCGCGAAGTGCGATAGCCGGATCCATCCGTTTCTCCGGCCCGATGAGCAGCTTGCGGCCCACGAATGGAATTTTCGATGCACTGAGTGCGGCCGGGAACTCGAACTTGCCGGCACGCCTGAGACAAAGCCGCTTTATCCGACCTCGGTCTATGCGGTCAGTAAACAGGACCAGGAGCAATACAGCCTTGCGGTCGGCAGGGCGTACAAGATTCCGACGGTTGCGTTCCGGTATTTCAATGTTTACGGCACACGACAGGCGCTATCGAATCCATACACCGGCGTCTGCGCGATCTTTTCATCGCGGCTGCTGAATGATCAGGCACCGATGATATTCGAGGACGGCGAGCAGTCACGCGATTTTGTACACGTCAGCGATATCGTGCAGGCAAACCTGCTGGCGCTTGAAACTGACAAAGCCGATTACCATGCGATCAACGTCGGCACGGGACAGGCAACAAGCGTCAAGCAGATAGCTGTCCTGCTTGCGAAAGGACTGGGCAAGGAGATCGCACCTGAAACCGTTGGCAAATACCGTGAAGGCGACATTCGCCATTGTATCGCAGATATCACGAAGGCGCGCGAACTGCTCGGGTATGAACCGAAGGTCGAACTGGAAAAGGGACTCGAAGAGCTGCTTGGGTGGGTTTCGAATCAATCCGCGGACGATAAAGTATCGGCCGCAACGGCGGAGCTTGCCGCTCATAGCCTCGTAAAATAAGTAAGGACCGAACGTTTTCGAGATGTATATATTAGGCCTTACAACACTTGGTGATTCAGCGGCAACTTTGATCGAAGACGGCAAGATCATTGCGGCAGCTGAAGAAGAGCGCTTTTCGCGCAAAAAACACCACAGCGGTTTTCCGTACAAAGCTATACAATTCTGCCTCGATCACGCCGGTATCGAGCTAAAGGATGTTGCCCACGTTGGCCATTATTGGAAGCCCTGGATATTGCGGCACAAAGCAATGCAGGCGCTTAAGGCCGCGTTCGTGTCGCGCGATATGTTCAAGGCGCGGGCTGACCGCGGGATCGCTCAGGTAAGCGACAGCTATCTTGGTATGTTCAAACATCCGAAACGGCTGCGTGAGCATTTTGGTCCGAGCAATTTTAAGTTCCACTACCTTGAACATCATCAGACCCACGCCGCAAGCGCGTTCTTCGTCTCGCCGTTTGAGTCAGCCGCCGTCCTGACCTGGGACGGGACCGGTGAAGAGACCACAACACTTTTTTGCCGCGGCCGCGGGAATAAGCTTGAGGTCCTCAAGCGCATCAAGCTGCCGCACAGCCTGGGCCAATTTTATTCGGCGGTGACGAACTACATCGGTTTTGATATGTTCGCCGGCGATGAATGGAAGGTCATGGGCCTGGCGGCCTATGGCCAGCCTAGGTTTTATGATTTTTTTCGCGAAAAGGTCCTGACAACGAACGGACACGGCGATTTCCGCTTCAACATCCGTGTTCTCGATCATCACCTGGCAAAGCATTACCAATTCCCCGACGCGATAATTAATGAACTCGGGCCGGGTCGCAAGCCGGGCGAGGAGTTGACCGAACATCACTGGAACATCGCTTGCTCCGCACAGAAGGCACTGGAAGACACGGCGATCTATCTGGTCAAGCAGATCAAAGAAATGACCGGCGAAGAGAACCTGTGCCTGGCCGGCGGTGTGGCGTTCAATTCAGTTATGAACGGGCGGATATTCCACGAAACACCGTTCAAGAATTTCTACGTCCAGCCAGCTGCCGGCGACGCTGGCTGCAGCCTGGGCTCGGCGTTGATGGTCTGGCACCAGATATTGGGCAAGCCGCGCGAGTTCGTGATGGACCACGCCTATTGGGGACCGGGATTTACAAATGCAGAATGCCGAACGGCTCTGAAAAACGCAGGCCTCATATTTGAAGCGCTTGATGATGAAGTACTGCTGCCGAAACTTGCGAAAATGATCGCGAACGGGGCCATTATTGGCTGGTTTAACGGCCGGATGGAGCTCGGCCCGCGTGCCCTTGGCGCCAGAAGTTTTTTGGCTGATCCGCGGCGTTCGGATATGCGTGAGATCCTGAATCATAAGGTAAAACTTCGCGAATGGTTCCGCCCGCTTGCCCCTTCGATGCACGAAGAACACGGCCGCGAAGTTTTCGGTGTGGAACATCACGATCCGTTCATGATCACTGTTATCCAGGTCGCCGAGGAATATAAAGAAAAGGTCCCGGCCGTCGTTCACGTGGACGGAACTGCACGGCCGCAGATGGTCAGCAAACAGACCAATCCGCGATATTGGCGTCTGATCGACGAATTCAGAAAACTAACCGGCATCCCGATGCTGCTGAACACCTCGTTCAACGTTCAGGAACCAATAGTATGTACGCCTGAGGACGCCATCAACACATTCAAAAACGCTAACTTTGATGCCTTAGTGTTAGAGAACAACCTTGTGGTACGACAGTAGTTTGTTCGAATGCGGAACCGGTATTACATTGCAGCCTGTCTTGCCATTGTTACGCTTGGCATGATCGTGGTCGCCTTTCCGGAGGGTGCTGCGTCATTGCTGGTCGTCCTGATTCTTTCAACCCTGGCCATTATTATCTTCCGCAGGTACGCTGAAGAAAAGGAATTTATCACGACCGTCTTTCTCGGCGCCCTTGTTGTTCGGCTTGCCTTCGGAGTATTCATTCACAGCTATGACCTTCGCCAGTTCTTTGGCGGCGATGCGCTGACATACGATTTTAATGGCTGGCGGCTGGTTGAGTACTGGACCGCCCACATAGTGACCGACGATATGGCACTTCAGCGGGCTTTCTCCATGACGGGGCCGGGTTGGGGAATGAATTATCTGGTCGGGGGCATCTATTATTTGACCGGCCGGAATATTCTCGCTGCCCAATCATTCTGCGCCGTCTTTGGGGCAGCTACAGCACCAATGGTCTATTTCTGCGCGGCGCGAATGTTCTCAAACAAGCGGGTTGCCAGGATGTCGGCCATATCGGTCGCCCTGTTCCCGTCCTTCATTATCTGGTCATCGCAGCTTATGAAAGACGGCCTGATCATTTTCCTGCTTGTGCTTGCTATGACGATGGTCCTGACCCTACAGGAGAAATTCAACTATGCTGCACTGCTATTGCTGATATTCGCGATGTTCGGCATTTTTTCATTGCGATTTTATATTTTCTACATGGTTGTCCTTG
>CAUJFK010000102.1 GCA_963169175.1 Acidobacteriota bacterium
AGGCAGCCGCCCACGCTGTTCTTCTAAACAAAGAGCGTAGTCGGCATAGGTCCCGGTCAGCGTATTCGCAGTATAGACACGGTCGCCGGCTTTAAGGCCGACAACATTATCACCAACCGCTTCGATGACGCCCGCCGCATCTTTGCCGGGCGTATATGGCAAATTTGGCGCATGGGCGTGGATACCCGTCCGTAGATAAGTATCGACCGGATTGACACCCGCCGCCTCTATCTTCACCAACACCTGTTTTCCTGACGGCTCCGGCGTCGGGGCCTCCTCGATCTTCATTACCTCAGGCTCGCCGTATTCGCGGACGATAATTGCTTTCATTGGATCAGCCTCGCCATTCGTCTTCGGGGATCTCTGCGTTTGTAAGAATATTGCGAAGCGTTCCAACAGGCAAGTTTCGACCGCTGTGCGACGGAACAACTACTTGCCTGCCGTTGGAAAAGTTGCGCCACTTTCTATGGCTGCCTTTTTGAGAAATTTAGTGTGAAACCGTATTTAGAAAGGACCCGCTCGATATCGCGAGCAGTATAAACTCGGATCTTCTCGCTCATTAGACGAAGACCTCGCGAACGACGGCCTTCGGCGCCAAAGGAAAGATATCTGGCTCAAGATATAGTTCGATCGCTTCTCGAATATTCGCCATTGCTTCTTCCTCAGTAACTCCTGCACTCGTACACCCGGGAAGTTCGGGGCACCAGATGGCCCATTCGCCAGACTCTTCGTCACGCTCCAAAACAACACGCCATTTCATATCGTCATACTACTCCACCGTCACCGATTTCGCCAGATTTCTCGGCTGGTCCACGTCGCAGCCTCGGCGGACGGCAATGTGGTATGACAAAAGCTGGAGCGGAACGACCGACAGGATCGGGCCGAGCAGATCTGATGTTTCGGGTATCTCGATCACGTGATCAGAAACTTTTGCGCTCATTCCGTCGCCTTCGGTCAGCACGGCGACCACAATGCCGTCACGCGCCTTTACTTCGACGATGTTCGAATGTGTTTTTTCGTAACGCAGTTGGCTGGCGGCGTCATTCTCGTCGCGTGTGTTGATGATAACGACCGGCAGCTTTTCATCTATCAAGGCGTTCGGCCCGTGTTTCATCTCGCCGGCCGGATAGCCTTCGGCGTGGATGTAGCTGATCTCTTTTAATTTCAACGCACCTTCGAGTGCCACCGGAAAATTAATGCCTCGGCCGAGGTAGAGAAAATCCTGCACGCGGAAAAAATCCTTCGACAGTTCCTCGATCGAATCGGCGTCATTCAAAAGCTGTTCGATCTTTAGCGGCAGTTCAGCCAGGTCCTGAGCGAGCTTTTTCGCGGCAGTCTCGTCCACCATGCCGCGAACTTGTGCGATATAGGACGCGAACAAATACAATGCGACCATCTGCGACGTAAACGCCTTGGTCGATGCCACGCCGATCTCGGGCCCGGCATGCGTCAGGATCGTTCCGTCCGCTTCACGATGGATCATCGAACCCTGCACGTTGCAAACCGCAAGCACTTTGCAGCCCGCCTGTTTGGCCTCGCGCATTGCTGCGATGGTGTCCGCCGTCTCGCCGGATTGTGAAATGACGATCAGCAGATCGGTTTCGCTCAGAACAGGATCGCGATAGCGAAACTCAGAAGCATAATCAACCTCGACCGGCACGCGTGCGAGCCGTTCGATCATGTACTTTCCGGCAAGGCCCGCATGCCATGACGTTCCGCATGCCGCGATCTTTATCGATGTAACGGCCTGCAGATCTTCATCCGATATATCCATCGGGTCAAGATATATCTTGCCAGTATCCAGCGAGACTCGCCCTTGCGAAGTATCGCGGACCGCACGCGGCTGCTCGTATATCTCTTTGAGCATGAAATGCTTGAACCCGCCTTTCTCGGCCATGATCGGGTCCCATGTGATCCGCTGCTGTTTCGGTTCGAGCACGTTGCCGTCAAAATCGGTCACGCGGACGGAATCTTTTGTCAGCACCGCGATCTCGCGGTCGCCGAGAAAAAACACGTCACGCGTGTGCTGCAAGATCGGCGGAATGTCGGACGCGACAAAAAATTCGCCGTCTCCCAAACCAATGACCACGGGCGGCCCTTCGCGCACCGCGATGACCGTATCAGGCACATCGACCGAAATGATCGACAACGCAAAGATGCCTTTCAGCTCTTTCACGGCCTTGCGGACCGCTTCTTCAAAACCCAGCCCTTCATCAACGTAATGGCCGATCAGATGGGCGACCACCTCGGTATCGGTTTCGGTTTTGAACGTGCTGCCGTTCGCAGCGAGGCGTTCTTTCAGTGGTAAATAATTCTCAATAATGCCGTTATGAACGACCACGATCCTACCGGACTGGTCGCGATGCGGGTGAGCATTTTCCTCCGTCGGCCGCCCGTGTGTCGCCCACCGCGTGTGCCCGATGCCGTAATTTCCATCAAGCGGGTTTAGCCTAATTGCCTCTTCCAAATTGCGCAGCTTCCCTTCCGCCCGCCGCAGTTCAAGATGCTTGTCGTCATCTACGACCGCGATCCCAGCCGAATCATACCCGCGATATTCCAGCTTCCTGAGCCCGTCAATGATCAACGGCACAACCTGTTTATTTCCAACGTATCCAACAATTCCGCACATAAATTGGTCTTTAGAAAAGTAGCTGACAGCAATCAGCTATCAGCTGCTTGTTAAACTTCCGTCGGCAGACTGTGCTGGTCTGAGAGATTTCTTCACTTTCGCCGGCACACCTGCCACCAATGAATCTTCCGGCACGTCCTCGATAACCACAGAACCCGCCGCCGTCACCGCTCCGTCACCGACCGTCACCGGTGCGACGAGCATCGTGTCCGAACCTATTTTTACACGATCGCCGATGTGAGTTTCGTGTTTTCGGACACCGTCATAGTTGCAGGTAATAACGCCGGCGCCGATGTTGGTGTCTTCGCCGATGGTCGCATCGCCGAGATATGTCAGATGGCTCGCCTTGGTGCGGCGGCCGAGGTTTGATTTCTTGACTTCGACAAAATTGCCGATTCGCCCCTTTTCACCGATCACAGCATGGCCGCGAAGATGCGCCATTGGGCCGACGACCGCCGCGTCGCCTATTTCCGAATCGGCGATCAGACAGTTGTCGCGGATCTCGACACCGTTGCCGACCTTTGCGTTCACCAGATGCGAGCCCGAACGTATCTCACACCTGCTGCCGACCTCGCTCGAACCTTCGATCGTCACATTCGGGTGGATCACAGTATCGCGTCCGATGACCGCTTCGGAACTGATATACGCGTTCTTGGGGTCGATGAAGGTGACCCCCGAATCAAGCATCAATCGTGAGATCGTCCGGCGGCAGATAAGCCGTTCAAGATCGGCAAGCTGGACGCGATTATTCACGCCCTCGATCTCCTGCGGGTCGTTGTGATGAAAGATCGCAATATCCTCGCCAGCGTCTTTTAATAGAGCCGGAACATCCGTAAGGTAATATTCGCCCTGCGCATTATGGTTTTTGACTGCCTTTAACGCCGAAAATAGCTTTTGGGTATCGAAACAATAGATACCCGCATTTATTTCGTTTATCTGTCGTTCGTCTTCGTTCGCGTCCTTTTGCTCCACTATCCGGTCGAATGAGCCTTCATCATTTCGGACAATTCTGCCATAGCCCGATGGGTCGCCGAGGCGGACGGTCACAATGGTGCAGGCAGCCCCGCGTTCGAGATAGCGGTGATGATGCTGCACAAGCGAGGCAAGCGTTCCGTGCCGGATCATAGGCACATCGCCGGAGAGAATGACCAGCGTCGAATCGCTATCCTCTAGGTATGATCGGGCCGCGTTGACAGCGTCACCCGTGCCCAATTGCCTTTCCTGCGTCACGAAAACCACCTTTTGGCCCTCGATCTCGTTCAAGACCGCGGTCTTAACATCTTCGGCCTGATGTCCGATGACGACATATATGCTTTCTGGAGCAAGCGCCGTCGCCGTGCGGCAGACATGGTTTATCAACGGCCGGCCATCCAGCTTGTGCAGGACCTTTGCAAGGTCAGACCGCATGCGCGTTCCGAGGCCGGCGGCAAGTACCAAAACATTCAGCTGCCGTTGTTCTATAAGGCTATCAGGCATAGTTCAACACCGGGCAATGCGAGGTTCACATCACTTTCCTTGCACAGCTTAAAACTGTGTCCGCAAGCCTTGCGGGATCGTGGCGGACCTTCTCGCCGGTATCGAGTAGATTACCATAAACGATCTTTGCACCTTCAATCACGTCGCCTGATATCGAGCCATGTACGCCGATCTGCTCTGCCCCTTCAACTTCATATTTTGATGCCTGTAACTCGCTGATAGGCTCATTGTTAACGACAATGCAGTCAAACTGAAGTTCCGGAACATATTCGCGGACGATCTCAAGATGCCGCCGAGCGGTCATGCCGTCAGTTTCGCCGGGCTGGGTCATCAGGTTGCAGACAAAGATCTTTACGGCGGCCGAATCCTGTATCGCCTGAGCAACGCCGCGGACGAGCAGCGGTGGAAGCAAGCTTGTAAACAGTGAACCTGGGCCGACCGAGATCACATCCGCTGCGGCAATCGCGTGCAACGCCTCGGGCAGCGGATGGCAATCTTCGGGCTCGAGATAAAGTTTCCTGATCCGCGAGCCTACCCGCGCGATCTCGGTCTCGCCGTGGACGGTGTTTCCGTCGGTCAACTCCGCCGCCAGGCGAACATCCGCGAGCGTGGCCGGATAGATGTGGCCTTTACTCGCAAGGATCTCAGAGGAAAGCTTCACCGCCTCGGCAAAATCACCGGTAACCTCAGACAGGGCCGCAAGGAAAAGATTGCCAAAGTTGTGCCCGCCGAGATCGCCTATCCCGCTGAACCGGTGCTGAAATAGCCGCGAAAGAAGGTTCGAATCCTCCGACAGCGCGACCATGCAATTTCTTATGTCACCCGGCGGCGGCATTTGCAGTTCATCACGCAAACGGCCCGAGCTCCCGCCGTCATCCGAAACCGCTACGATCGCCGATAATTGATCGATCGAGTATGTCCCGTCCGCTCCGACAAAACCTTTAAGACCCGAAAGAAGCGTTGCAAGGCCGGTCCCGCCGCCTATCGCAACGCAATTTCTTTGTCTGGTATTATTCTCGTTCAAGGGTCTCTTCGTGGGCGATCGTGATACTTCAGCAAGCGCATAAACTTTGCTCCAATCTACAGCAAGGATTTAATTAACAATAACTTAGATGAAGCATTCACGATATATTCGCCAATGAATGATCGATTCTCAACCGTAGTGTTGACATTCCGGCCCGGCCGATGGGGGTTCTTTCGTTGGGCCGTTTGCCAGTTGCCAATCAAATATTTACTCAAAACTACCCGCAGGCGGCAACCGACAAATGTATAGCGTTAAAAAACACTTGAAGCCAGTGTTGCGCCTGTGCTAAATTTATTAACGAGGTTAACTCCCCGAAACCCCGCCGCTCGTCGCTCGTTTCAATTTCGCCTCTGCAGAACTTACCGTTATAGTAATAGTCAGGTAAATGTCCCAATGGCTCAATCGCCTTTTATTTTACAAGAACATCAGTTTCAAAGGCTAAAGATAGTTTTAGCCCGGCTGTGTGTTGAATGCGCCGCCCGCGTGGTCTTTTTGGTGGACCGTGACGGGCAGACTATCGCCTTTCACGGCGACATCGGCGACATGGACACGATGAGCTTTTCGTCCCTTGCGGCCGGCAACGTTGCCGCGACAAGCAGTATGGCGAAACTCATCGGTGAGGACGTTTTCCCGGCGGTCGTACACGAAGGCGAGCGGGAAAGCATTTTTATCAGCGTTATTGGGCGCAGCCTTTTGGTGGTTGTCTTTGACGAGCGTTCGACGCTAGGATTGGTAAAGCTTCGTACCAAAAAAGCAAGCTTTGAGGTTGCGGCCATCCTGGATGAGGCCGTAAAAGAATCGACCACTTTCAACCCGAACACCGCTTCAGTTTTCGCGGAAATAACCGATGAGGACATTGACAGCCTGTTTGGATAATTTTAGATTTCGGATCTTGGATTTTAGATTGAAAAATTAAGTAGGCCGCGCACCTCGCCGGCGGATCTGCAAATCCAAAATCAAAAATCCCAAATCGAAAATCGCTATGACATTCATTAACTACGCTTCACGAGAGATAAACTGCAAGATCGTCTATTACGGCCCCGGCCTTTGCGGCAAGACGACCAATCTGCAGTATATTTACGATTCGACCGCCCCACAGGCAAAGGGCAAGCTTATCAGCCTCGCGACCGAGACGGACCGCACGCTTTTCTTTGATTTTATGCCGCTGGAGCTCGGAACGGTCCGCGGCTTCAAAACGCGCTTTCATCTGTACACGGTGCCCGGCCAGGTCTATTATGACGCCTCTCGCAAACTGATCCTCAAGGGTGTTGACGGCGTGGTGTTTGTTGCCGACAGCCAGGACGAACGAATGGATGCGAATATCGAATCGCTCTATAACCTGGAAGAAAATCTGAAAACGCAGGGCTACGACCTGGCGGAGATACCGTATGTTCTTCAGCTGAACAAGCGCGATCTGCCAAACGTTACTCCGCCCGATGAACTGGTACAGGAGCTTATCCGCAAGGGCGAACCTGTGTTTGAGGCCGTTGCGACCGATGGTACCGGCGTTTTCGATACATTGAAAGCTGTGGCAAAGCAGGTTTTGACGGAACTGAGAAAAAGTTAGCAGCTCAGCGATAGCTGAAATAAGAAAAGCCGCCTATGCGATATGCACTGGCGGCTTTAGCTTTTAGTGGCGGGGCCGACGGGGCTCGAACCCGCGACCTCCAACGTGACAGGCTGGCGTTCTAACCAACTGAACTACGACCCCGCATTTGGATTTTAGATTTTGGATCGCGGAATTCCGATTTAAATAACTTCTTCGATCCGCAATCCAAAATCCGAAATTGTACTGGTGGGCACGAAGGGACTCGAACCCCTAACTTCCTCCTTGTAAGGGAGGCTGTCTACCAATTGACGTACGTGCCCGAAAACTGTTCTTTGCCGCCCCAATGCGGCACTGCCTTCCGGCCCGATCTCAAAGAAAAACGCACCTCTCCTTGCGAAAGGGCGAACCGTTATCCTATTAAAACCCCGCCGCCGGTGTCAAGTGCAGGTACGCAAATCCACAATTTGGACTCACCAGGTTTGCTCACGACGCATTCAGATCCAACAGAGGGTTTTGTTTCGCGGTTTTCGCTCTTGATTCGTGCCTTTCGTGGCGGCGAAGCCTGGCCGTTGACCGCCGATCATTACGATCCACGGCGCAAAATATGCCGCGCGATGTCGGCAAGCAGGCGTGTGTCCCGATGGATCGGGCCCAATGCCGCGACGGCGGCATCGCAAAGTTCTCGTGCGTGCTCGGCGGTTTTATCTATCCCGACCACGCTAGGATAGGTTGCTTTCTGTGCCTCGACGTCCTTGCGGGCCGTTTTACCGAGGTCTTCGGTCGTCCCGGTCACATCCAGAAGGTCGTCCGTTATCTGAAACAGCAGCCCCAGGTTCGATGCATACTCGGATACTGCCTGGCGTTCTTCAAAACTTCCGTTGCCGATTATCGCTCCCGCCATTGCACAGGCCGATATAAGAGCGCCTGTTTTCAGGCGATGGATATGCT
>CAUJFK010000103.1 GCA_963169175.1 Acidobacteriota bacterium
CATCGGCGACGCGTTTGATTTCTTTTGGAAATCAAACAAGCGGAATTTGGACCTGATTAAACAACGGGCGACCGGAAAGGATAAGGGCACGACGAGCGATTATCTGTTCGTTTTTGCGATAATCGGATTTCTCGTCCTGCTGCTGATAGGTTCGATCTTAGTGAGCGTTTATGTGATCTGGGCAATCTTGTGGGAACTGTTTACCGGGAATATTTAAGGCGGAAACACGACCGGTAGATGGTGTGCCGCTCGATTTTGGATTGCCGATTTTGGATTTTGGATTTGAAGTCCGCATTCCGAAATCTCAAATCTTCAATCGAGCGGCACACTCCCTACCGGTCGTGTTTCTGCCTTTTCGATCAGGCCGCTGCTGTGTGCGTGGCGAACATCTTTTCCAATGCTCCGGTTATGACTCCGATACCGAATTCGCCGGCGGCGCGGCTTTTTAGTTTGTGGTCGGCATCGAACAGATAATAGACCGGAACCCAGCCCTGTTCGTTTAGAAAAGCGTCTTTTAGCTTATGCTCGTTATCGATGGCACATACGTCGTCGATGCAGTGAGCGGCTATCGCTTCGCGTACGTTTTCGACGTTCGTGTCGGCTTCGTATCGCGGCATATGCACCGCAACGGTCTTAAGTCCGCTATCTTTATATTTCGCCTTCAGCTCCTGCAGCTTTGGCATATTTTCCTTGCAGATACCGCAGCTTGTCGCCCAAAAATAGACCAGCGTCGGCTGGCCGTTGACATAATCGTCCGCAGTTTCCTGCAGCTCGTTCAACCACTCGGTCGCACCCTCAAACGAAGGCCGCGCGTCTCCAATTCTCATTGGCATGTTTCTTTTACCTCAAAAGATCAATTTTTAGCCGCGGATCTTCGCGGAAAAACGCAGATTTGAAAATCATTGATCCGCGTTTTTCCGCGTCGATCTGCGGCTAAATATTCTCAAGCCTTCAAATTTTCCTGACCAGGCGTCCAGTCGGCCGCGCAGAGGCCGCCTGTTTGCAGGCCTTGCAGAACGCGAAGCGTTTCATCGACCGAACGTCCGATGTTCAGGTCGTGGATGACCGAATACTGCAGCACGCCCTCGGGGTTGATGATAAACAAACCGCGAAGGGCGATGTTCGCATCTTCGACCAGGATATTGTATGCCTTGGCCAGTTTGCCGCCCGTGTCCGAGGCGATCGGATATTTCACGCCAGCGATGCCGTTCTGGTCCTGCGGAGTTTTGAGCCACGCGCGGTGCGAATGGACCGAGTCGGTCGAAACACCGACAACCTCAGCGCCGACGCCCTGAAATTCTTCAAGCCTGTCCGAAAAATGGATCAGCTCGGTCGGGCAAACAAAAGTGAAATCGAGCGGGTAAAACAGCAGAATAAGCCATTTGCCCTTATAATCCGCCAGCTTCACGTTCTCTTTCAGCGTATCGATGTCCTTCGTCGAAGGCATGTTAAAATCCGGTGCCGGCTGTCCGACCTTTGCCAATGTGACCGTATTCTCGGTCGCCGTTCCTGTTGCAGTTGCCATGTTCTTTATCTATCTCCTTATTTTGTAATATTTCACCACAGAGGCACGGAGTCACAGAGTCCTCAAGAAAGTTGACTACTAAATTTCTCCGTGCCTCAGTGTCTCTGTGGTTTAATTCTTTCTCGCACAATCGGGACAAACCCCGCGTAATGTGAATTCCAATGATTCCGGTTTGAATTTAGATCTCTCGGCCGCCTCTTTGAGGATCGAGACCGGAACTTTCATCTCGATATCGACCAGCTTGCCGCATTCTGTGCAGATCGCATGATCGTGCCGGTGCGTCATCCGATCATAGCGGCTCGCCCCGTTCCCAAAACTTATCTCGGCAATATGCCCCGCGTCTTTCAGATACCGGAGCGAGTTATAAACGGTCGCAAAACTTATTGTCGGCAAGAGGCCCTTAGCTGCCCCAAAAACCTCATTCGCCGTCAAGTGTCCGTGCGCATCCCGAATCACCCGCAACACAACTTCACGCTGCTTCGTCAAACCTAATTCTTTAGTGTTCTTATCTTCCATCAAAACGCCGCGGCAAAACTACCTAGCCCCGACTTGGTATTAGAATAATTCTAATTCTAATAAATGTCAAGGGCCGTCGGCCGTAGGTTCCTGCAGCTCAATTTTTGACCTTTCTCTGTGAACTCTGTGTCTTCCCTTTGTGTTCTCTGTGGTAAAGGTTTTTTCCTCACCACAAAGGCCACGAAGTCGAAGACACAAAGGCCGCAAAGGAATTGGAGCAACTCTACACCCAAACCCAGGCGCTATCGCTCCCGGTTCTGACATGAGTCGTCGAGCAGGCATTGACTGAACACTTAAAGTTTCGCCAATTCGATAAGAAATCCTGTACAATGATTGACATTATATGAGCATATCAGCAGTAGAAGTTCAGCCGTTGGCGGTGGAGGTGGCGTTTGCGGAGGATGCGTTGAACGTGGGTTTGGCGGATGGGCGGATCATTTCGGTGCCGCTTAGCTGGTTTCCACGGCTTGAGGGTGCATCGCCGGCGGAGCGAAAGAACTGGGACCTGATCGGCGGCGGGCTCGGAATACGCTGGCGGGCGATCGACGAAGATATTTCGGTCGAAAGCCTGCTTCGGCTGCGATAACTGTTGGACTGGAATGACCAATTGGCGCCAGCGGGTGCGGCATTCTCGGCGAGGAGTTTCTTTTTCGTGTTCTTCGTGCCTTCTTTTCGTTGATTTCGTGGTCGGGATCTTTTCCATTACTACGAAACAAAGACACGAAAGCGAATAGCCGAATCCGCTAAACGTTTTTACCATCCACTCTTTCTATGAACATCATCGTCGGCACGGCGGGGCATATCGATCATGGGAAGACGACCCTCATCAAAGCGCTCACGGGCACCGATACCGACCGACTTCCGGAAGAAAAAAAACGCGGAATAACGATTGATCTTGGCTTTGCCGAGCTTGATTTGGGTGAGCACAAGATCGGCTTTGTCGATGTGCCGGGGCATGAGCGGTTTGTAAAAAACATGCTCGCCGGTGCAAGCGGCATTGATCTGGTTTTGCTCATCATCGCCGCGGACGAAGGCGTGATGCCGCAGACACGCGAGCATTTTGACATCTGCCGTTTGCTTGGTGTCCGCACCGGGATCGTTGTATTGACAAAGGCTGATCTGGTGGACGAGGAGATGCTTGAGCTTGTGCGGCTGAATACCGCCGAGTTGGTAGAAGGCTCATTTCTTGAAAACGCACCCGCCATCGCGGTCAGCTCAACAAGCCGCGAAGGAATTGATGAACTAACGCTGGCACTGACCGCTGCGGCCGGCGAAGTTCGTGTCCGCCGGAACGATCAGGTTACGCGGCTGGCCGTTGACCGAAGCTTTGTCATAAAAGGATTCGGCACGGTCGTGACGGGAACACTTGCAAGCGGCGGGATCAGCGAAGGTGCTGAACTCGAACTGCTGCCCATCAAACGAAAAGTCCGCGTCCGCGGCCTGCAAACACACGGCCGCGAAGCAAAGGCCGCAAAGTCGGGGCAGCGTGTTGCGGTCAATCTTGCTGGCATCGGCCACGATGAAGTTTCGCGCGGTATGACGCTGTGTACCGCCGATTCGCTTGAGCCGACACAGATGTTCGATACGCGGGTCGAAGTTCTCGCCTCCTCCGCTAAGCCGCTGCGGTCGCGGCAACGTGTTCGGGTCCACCTCGGGGCGGCCGAAGTGCTTGCTCGCGTTCACGTTATAAACAAGGCCGGCGAGATCGGGCCCGGATCGGCAGATCTTGTGCAGCTTCGGCTTGAGGCTCCCGTTGCCGCCGTAATGGGTGAGGCGTTCATCATTCGCAGCTATTCACCGCAAATAACCATCGCCGGCGGCATCGTCATTGACCCGTTGCCCGAAAAACATCGAGTGCGTGATACTTTGCCCGCGCGAGCTTTTCTTGAAGGCCTTATCGCGGCCAGCAGCGATCATCGATCTGTGATCGGGTTGCTTGTGAAATCAGCAGGAGCGGGTGGAACAGACAAACGCGGGCTGGTCGACCGCACCGGGTGGCGGGTCGATGTTGTCGCCGACGCCCTAGCCCTTGGCAAGGCGGATGACGAGATAGTTGAGGCAGGCCTTCACTGGGTAGCCGCGTCGATCTTCTCTGAGCTAAAAACCGCCGCGCTTGGTGCACTTGCCGAGCATCACAAACGCGACCCTCTTTCACGCGGAATATCACGCGATATTCTTAAGGAAAAAATGTTTCGACGCGGCCCGCAGGATGTTTTCAAAAGCGTTATCGCGGCGCTTGAAACAGAAAATAAACTTTTCGTCGAGCATGACATTATTCGGGCGCGGTCTCATTCCAGCGAATTGTCCCCTGGCGAACAGGCCTTTCTGGACAGCGTCAAAACCGAGTTAGCTGCCGCCTCGCTTGCACCGCCGAAGATCGACGAGGCCGTAGGGAAAGCTCTTGAGGGCACGGCTATCTCGCCGCAACAGGCAAAGAAATTGCTTGGCGTGGCCGCAGGTTCGGGCGAACTGGTTCGGGCTTCAGATGAATTCTATTTTGACAGGGCGGCGATCGATGCATTGGTTGCGATGTTGCGGGAAAAGGCATTATCCTTGCCGAACAGATTGATAGACGTTCCGGCGTTCAAGGACCTGGCAGGTGTCTCGCGGAAATTTGCGATCCCGCTATTGGAGTATTTTGATCGAATTGGAGTGACAAAACGTGCGGGCGATAAACGAGTGATCACATAGAACGTGACCTTTCGTACTTTGGATGATGAAGAAATTCCTGACCGCAAAATGGCATGATCTGATAATGGCCAACTACGAGGTTGACCCGAAATTATTGACGTCGCGCGTACCGGCCGGGACCGAGCTTGATCTGCACGAAGGCAGGTGTTTTGTCAGCCTGGTCGGGTTTATGTTCCTTGACACGCGGGTGATGGATTTTCTTGTTCCCTTCCACGTCAAATTCGAAGAGGTAAATCTACGGTTCTATGTGAAGCATGACGCCGGTGGCGAGCTCCGACGCGGCGTCGTGTTTGTCAAAGAGATCGTTCCGCGGGCCGCGATCGCCACCGTCGCCCGCCTGCTGTACGGCGAGCCGTATGAACGGTGGGAGATGTCAAATTTTCGAAACGAAGAACACGTTCGCTACAGCTGGTCACGCGGCGAATGCACAAATAATTTAAGCGTAACGCGCGGCAACAGTCTCGGTGTGCCTGAACCGGGTTCACACGGCGAATTCATCATTGAACACTACTGGGGTTATACAAAACGCGG
>CAUJFK010000104.1 GCA_963169175.1 Acidobacteriota bacterium
CCGCGTTTTGCTGGCCGATCACTTCAAGATATTTAACAACTTTCTGGATCAGCCATTCCGGTGTTGAGGCACCGGCGGTCACGCCCACGCGTTCGGCGCCCCTCAGGTCGTCGGGGTTTATCTCCTCCTCGGTCTCGATCAAAAAGCTCTTTTCACACTGTTCCTTGCAGACCCCTAGAAGCTTTACACTGTTGGATGAATGGCGTCCGCCGATGACATAAAATGCATCGACCATTCCGGCCAGCGCACGCGCCGCCTCCTGCCGGTCCTTTGTTGCCGAGCAGATCGTATTGACCACCTCGACCTCATCATCGGTCTTTGATCTGATCGCCTCAGCGGTATCAAAAAATGTTTTTACCTTAATGGTCGTCTGCGAAACGACGAGCGGCCTTCGGAGCCGCGGTAACTCTTCAACCTCGGTCTCGTCCCGAATAATAAATGCGTGTTCCGGCGCATAGCCTTTTACGCCGATCATCTCGGGGTGGTCAGGGTTGCCAACCACGATAACGTGCCTGTCGGCGGCCGCCGCACGCGATGCAAGCCTTTGAACCCGCGTTACAAAAGGACAAGTTGCATCGACGACCTTGGATGCGCTGTATTCCAATTCCTGCTGGACTTGCGGCGTTACACCGTGGGCCCGAATTACCGCCGTCTCGCCCCGTTTGATCTGGACCGGCTCATTTATTGTGGTCACGCCGGAATGCCCAAGCCGCTCCATTTCCTGCTCGTTGTGGATCAGCGGGCCCAGGCTTCTTACCGTGTCTCCGCTGTTTAAGGCCCGTTCCACCATCTCAACGGCGCGCTCGACCCCAAAACAAAAACCGTATTCTTTTGCCAGCAGAACTTGCATTTTATGGCGGCTATAAACTATTTTCTTACTGATTAAAACTACAGAATACTAACAAAATATATCAGAATAGCCGTACCCCCAATTTTAACAAATGAGATCTGGAAACGAAACTCCCACGATCACTTGTCGTTTTCTCGACGAGTCGTACTTCGAGGTTCTGCTGCGCAAGTTTCAAGAAGCCTTCTCGGACTATGCCCATCCACCCAAACTTGACCTCGAAAGGTTCCGCAGTCATTTGGTCCTGAATGCCGTGGACCTTGACCGGTCGGTCGGATGCTTTGAGGGTGGTGAAATGATAGGATTTTCGCTCAATGGCTTTGGCCAATGGAACGGAAGATCGACCGTGTACGATGCGGGAACGGGCGTGATACCAACCCGTCGCCGTCGCGGGGCCAGCCAGGCGATGTTCGATCTGCAGATCCCACGGTTTCGCGCGGACGGGATCGAACAATACTTGCTTGAGGTGATTACCAGTAACGACCCCGCAGTTAGCCTGTATAAAAAACTTGGCTTTCGGACACAACGCGAGCTGTTTTTCATGGAGGCCGGCGGCCCGCTTGTACCCGAGAGCCAGACGAATGTAACTGTGGATATTCGTGTGCTTTCGGCCGCCGACCTGGTGGGTCTCTCGAAATTATGGTGTGCCGGCCCGTCGTGGCAGAATTCAAATGAGGCTGTGGCACGGAGCGGGTCGTCAAGGCGCATTCTGGGAGCGTTCCTTGATGGCCAATGCGTGGGATATGTCGCTTACACGACCGGAATGGGAAGGATCGCGCAATTTGCTGTAGACACAGATCATCGGCGGAAAGGGATCGGTTCCCGCCTCCTCGCAGAAATGGAATCAGAATTGACACCGGGCGAAAAGATGCAGGTCATTAACGTGGACGATCGTCTGCCAGAGACCGTTCGCTTTTTTGAGAAGCGTGGTTTCCGGATCGCATTGACCCAATATGAAATGATATTGTCGCTGCATGACGGCGCTATCTGATCGGGTCGCGGAGAATGTTTTCGGCGGTTGATCGCGCGATGCCAGCGGCCTTTGGATTCGAACCTTTCAACTGGGCGATCTGCATCAATGCCTCACCCGTCCTTGATAACAGCCTGAAAAGATCGCCTTCTTCGGCTTGTGTCCGTTTTACAAGATCGCTCCAGGTGACGCCGCCGGCCCATTGTTCTGCCGCGGCGGCCGCAGAGAAATTAAGCTCGTCCGCCGGCTCTATCCCGAATTTCCACTCGACATTCGAAACCTCGAAGATTAGCTCCTCGAACGCTTCTAAGACCCCTATCAGCCCGTCCGATAAATAGATCTCGCCATAATTCCTGTCCGAATCTGCCGTGAGCGATGCCATCAGGCCGGCCATATTGCATGGGGGCAGGTCATTCATGATCCCCCGGCGCAAGGCCTCGCCTAATAGCAGCGTGCGGTCCACGCGAACGTCGGCGAGCCATTTTCCCGTTTCGGTCGCCGTCTGGGCACGGAAATCAATATAGCCAAAATGGTCGAGGACCTTTGCCATCTGCTCGAACGGGCCCCAGATCCGGCGATAGAGATTTTCAATGTCACGCTCAGCCTTTTCGATCATGGCTGCTTCGTTCGATACACTCCAAAGGAACGCTTCCCGTTCATCCGTTTCACCAGCCGGACCGATGCCAATGATCCGGTCCATCGCCGCCGCTAGATGGGTTTCAGCCTCATCCGTTTCGCCCTTTTGCGTTGAAGCCTTCGGTTCATCCAGCGGTGGATTAATATGGCCGAAAGTGTCAAGAAAGGCCAGTTGAATGCTTTCTTCCTTGATCGGATAGACGTTCTTGTAAACGCGATTGATCCGATCGAATGCGACTGCGGTCCCGTGGCCGTCGTCACGCATTGCGGCGATCTTTTCGCCGTGAACGCTGATGACGAAGTATATCCGCTTGGCACCACGGCCCTGCGAAATTACGCGGCCGGGCATCACGTTCTCGCGCAGCCACCCGAGTCGCAATTCCGTGCGGGTGACCGGTATCGATTCGTGCAGACGCCGCCTCGCGCTCGCGAGCCTCTCAAACCCGCGAACGTCGTCAAGCGTCAGCGACAGGTCGCTAGAGCCTATCGTTTCTCCAAGCCGAGTTCGGCGATTCGAGTTCTCCTGCTTCAACTGCTCGATCTGCCGTGCTGTTCGCTGGTACGCAAAACTGCGCTGGGCGATCTCGCGCACCCGATCAAAGCTTTTGAAGGCGTCCAAAAGGTTCAACAGCGTCGTGTAGGTCGCCCTGAATTGGCTTTCCAGAGGATCGGGCGGAGCTTTTAGCAATTCGGCGATCTTTTTTGGATTCTGAAACTGGCCGGGCACCAGCACTGCAAAGCCGACATTGTCCTTACCGCGCCGCCCCGCACGGCCCGTCATTTGCTGGAGTTCGCTGGCATGGAGCGGCCGCCAACCGTCGTTGCCGCGCGTGTCGGCATTGCTGATAACGACGGTCCGGGCCGGGAAGTCAACACCGGCGGCAACGGTCGATGTCGCGAAGATCCCGTTCAGCAACCCGCGCGACATCATCTTTTCTATCACCAGCTTCCAGATCGGAATGTGGCCCGCGTGGTGCGAAGCAACACCGGCGTTGAGGAGGACCTTTGCATGCTTGTGCTGTCGTATCTCGGGATTTTCGCGGGCAAATTCTTCAAAAAGCTCACGCCGCATCTCCTGTCGTTCAGGGTCGGTCCTCTGCGAGCGGTCATTTGCCGTCTCCAGCGCGGATTCATCGCATTTCCTTCGTGTAGGCATAAAGATTATTGCCGGAAGGAGGTTGAATCCACGCAAGGTGGATATTAGCTTATGCGGCGGGATCTCAGGCGGACGCGGGTTCATTGTTTGGATTATAACTCAGCAACCTCATGTTTCGTCCCGCTTGGTTCGTGTTGCGAAAGATTCGTGGCCGTAAAGCATGGCCGCGGACCTCGAAACGAACGAAACAAGGCGCGAAAAATGCACGAAGTAGGAGTTTTCCTGGTGTATGGGCCGCTTTCCCGCAAGCGCCATCGAACCTCGAATTGACTTTCCGTATCGGCATAGCCATAATCTGGCTCTTGTTCTTTTTGTAATTTTGAAGTTCCGCGCGTGGGAGAAGTCGGGTGTGAATCCCGCACGATCGCGTCACTGTAATGAAACGCTTGTCTTGCGGCACGTTTCTTAGTCAGAAGGCCTTAGCGCGAACTTGCCGAGTTGAATGTTTCGCGTCAAAACATCCAGGCAGACAAAACGATTTTGTTGCCCTGTTTTCCGGTATGTTGACGCGGAGGACAGGGCAATTTTAATGTTGGGCCACCGAAGATCAATAACATTACGCACGATCATCTCACTCACGGCCATACTTTTTGCCGTGGGATGCTATCGCAATGTTGCTCCGCCGCGAGAGGTGCCCGTCCGTACATTTACGGACGATCTCGGCCGAAACGTAAGAGTTCCCCAGAAGGTAGAGAGCATCGTTTCGCTGGCACCGAATCTGACCGAGACAATTTTTGCGGTCGGCGGCGGCGATCTGCTGGTCGGGGTGACCACGTTCTGCAATTATCCGCCTGAGACCAAGGCGATACGCAAGGTAGGTGATACTCAGAAGCCGAACATTGAGACGATCATCGCGTTAAAACCTGAGATCGTTTTCGTCTCTACAGCTTGGCAGCTTGAAGGGTTTACATAAACTCTTGATGAGCAGCGGATCGCTGTGTTTGTTTCCGGCCCTGATTCGCTTGACGATATTTACAAGAGCATCGAAACGATCGCGCAGATCGTGGGAAACCCGGAACGCGGAGAAAAGCTGGTTGACGATATGAAAGCGCGTGTCGCCGCGGCTCGTGGGCCCGTTGTTTACGGCAGTGCGCCGCGGGTTTTTGTTCAGTTGGATAAGGATTCGCTCTATACCATCGGCCGCGAGTCATATATAACCGATATCATCGCACGGGCTGGCGGGGTCTCCGCTACGGCTGATCTTGCGACGGCATACCCGAAGATCAGCAAGGAAACCGCCCTTGCAATGAATCCGGATGTGATCATCATCTCAGAAAGCGCGAACAATTTTGTTCCGAACGAGGCATTTCGAAATTCGCCGGCAGTAAAGAATGGCCGCGTATATCGCATAAACGCTGATCTGCTTTCGCGCCCAGGCCCGCGGGTCGTAGATGCACTTGAGCAGATAGCGGAAAAGCTGAAACAGTGATACCTGCATACGAACAATCGAATACTGAACGCCGAAAGTTGGCCTAAAGACATATTTGGACCGGAGATCAAAAACTGCATTGTTCCTTATCGCCGGGCTGGTTGTTGCTCTGTTGTTAGGGGTGGCTTTTGGCAGCGAGAGGCTTTCGTTCCTTGATCTAAGCAGTGCAGAGCGGACGATATTATTTGACATTCGCATCCCGCGCGTTTTGCTGGCGGCATGTGTCGGCGCAAGTTTGGCGGCGGCCGGTGCGGGGCTGCAGGCGTTGCTGCGGAACCCGCTGGCTGAGCCTTACCTGCTTGGCGTTTCAAACGGTGCGGCATTGGGTACGATGCTCGCATTCGTGTTCTTTGAACAAACGGAAGGGTCGCGGCCGGTGCTGGCGATCATAGGCGCCGGGGCGGCGACCTTTGCGGTTTACAGCATGGCGCGGAGCAGGGCGGGCATGAATGTTGAACGGCTCGTGCTATCCGGCGTTATCGTGACGACCTTTCTTTCGTCGATCATCGTTATGCTGACAAGCGTGATGGATGCCGCCAAGCTGAGAAGCTTTACGTTCTGGCTGCTTGGCGATCTTTCACAATCGACCGTGAACGGCGTTTATCTAGCGTTCATCGTTGCGGTTGCGGGAACCCTTGTTCTTACGTGGCAGGCACGCGCGTTGAACCTGATGATGATCGGTGAACGCGATGCTTTTGACCTCGGCGTCGAGGTCGGGCGCGTACGCATGATCGTTTTTGTTTCGGTCGCTGCCATGGTCGGATCAACGGTTGCCGCTAGCGGATCGGTCGGATACGTTGGATTGATCGTGCCGCATCTTGTCAGGCTCGCTTCAGGAAGCGATAACCGAACCGTGCTTCCGTTTTCAGCGATCGCCGGCGCCGCGTTTGTCGTTACAGCAGACCTGGTGGCAAGGATTGCGATCGCTCCGAGGGAATTGCCGGTCGGGGCGATAACAGCGTTGATCGGGGCGCCGCTGTTCATATACTTGCTGCGGCAGAGGTGAGCGGTTCGGGAGTTTGAGGGTGTTGATGCTTGAAGTAGAAGATCTAAATGTTGGTTATGGCGGCAAGCCTGTTTTGCAGGGCATTTCTTTCTCTTTGCGCGAAGGCCGGATCGTTGGGTTGCTCGGGTCGAATGGGGCGGGAAAAACAACGCTGATCAAAGCGCTGAATGGGACGCTTCCTGCACCAACCGGCAGCGTGCGGCTGGATGGACGCGGCTTGCCCGGCATGTCGCGGCGTGAGATCGCACGGCGAATCGCAGTTGTTGCGCAAGAGAATGAAACAAAGTTTCCAATAACCGTCAGCGAGTTTGTTCTGGCCGGCCGATTCGGCAATGGTTCGGCATTCGGGTGGGAGTCCGCTGAAGACATTCAGGCTGCAGACCGGGCGATCGCCGAATGTGAGCTTGACGGGTTCGAGGGCCGTTTGATGAACGAACTGTCCGGCGGCGAGCGGCAGAGAGTTGTCTTGGCGCGTGCATTGGCGACAGGTGCAAAGGTGCTTCTGTTGGATGAACCGACGGCGAATCTAGATATTGCCCATCAGGCGACGATGTTCCGGCTTGTCCGTGAAAAATGTCGGGTGGAAGGCTATTCGGCGGTGGTTATCACGCACGATCTTAACCTCGCGGCCGAGTTTGCGGACCAAATTATTATGCTCGACCAGGGCCGAATGCATGCGATCGGCACGCCGGAAGCAGTTCTTCGCGAAGAGGGTTTGAAAGAGGTTTTTGATGTCACTGTTCTGCTCGACAGAAATCCTGCGAGCGGAAGTGTGAGAGTTACGACGGTCTATTGATCTATGTATTGGGTCCGGGATTAAACCAGGGCCCGGATATTGTTCGACAAGCGATGCGAAGG
>CAUJFK010000105.1 GCA_963169175.1 Acidobacteriota bacterium
AGAAGCCCGCACGCAAGTAATGGCTTAATAGACTGACTGCGTATTAAGCCCTTGCTCACACGCAGGTTTCTGCATTTTGCATGGCAATTTGACGCGGGCGGGCATTCAAATTAGAATCACAGCTGATCACAATCATCGGGAATAATCTTCAAAAACCAACGGAGGGTCGAAATGACTTTTTCTCGCCGCGATTTTATACGGACTGCGGGCGTAGTGTTTGGCGGTGCTGCCGTACTGCCGAGCTGGGTCTATTCCGCACACGCAAGCGTTCCGGCGTTTGCAGACATTAATAAGGACGCGTTGGCTGACGCCGCTCTTGCCACGGCCAAGAAACTCGGCGCTTCATACGCCGACATTAGAATAAACCGTTACCGCATCGAAGCCGTGTCAACACGCGAGCGGCAGGTGCAGAATCTTTCCAGCGGACAGAACTTTGGCTTTGGCGTACGCGTGCTTGTGAACGGAACGTGGGGCTTTGCCGCAAGCCCGATCCTGACCGCCGATGAAGTAAAACGCGTTACGACCGAAGCAGCCGCCATTGCGAAAGCTAATTCCGCTATCACCCGCCGCAAGATCGAACTTGTGCCGACGCCAAAGGTGGTCGCGAACTGGAAATCGTCCTTCGAACGCGATCCGTTCGACGTTCCGACAGAAGAAAAGGTCGCCATCCTGCTGAAGATGAACGAGGCCGCGTTGGGAGTAAAAGGCGTGAGCTTTGTGAATTCCGCTATCGGCTCGGTCAACGAGCAGAAATATCTTGCTACATCGGACGGCTCGCGGATAGAACAATATATTATCCGCACAAACCCAAGCTTTACCGCACAGGCGGTCGATCGTGCGTCGGGCGACTTTCAATCGGTCAACACACTGCGTGAAGCGCAGCAGATCGGCTTTGAATACTTAACGAAGCACGACTGGGTCGCCGAAGCAAAAGAGGCCGCCGAACACGCGGTGATGAAACTAAAGGCCCCAAGCGTACATCCGGGCAAATATGATCTTGTCCTTCACCCGTCGCATCTGTTTTTGACGATACATGAATCGGTCGGCCACCCGACGGAACTCGACCGTGCGTTGTTGTGGGAAGCAAATTATGCCGGTACGAGCTTCCTGACGCCGGACAAGACCGGAAAATTACAGTTCGGATCGAAGATGGTAAATTTCGTTGCCGACCGAACACAGCCGCAGGGCATGGCGACCGTCGGTTACGACGACGAGGCCGTGCCGGGACAGAGTTGGCATCTTGTAAAGGACGGTCTGTTCGTCGATTGGCAGACCACGCGCGATACGGCAAAGCTTGTCGGAAAATCAAAATCGTATGGCTGCCTTCATGGCGACAGTTGGGGCAGCGTTCCGTTCCCGCGAATGCCCAACGTTTCGCTTCAGCCGTCAAAAGATAACGTTTCAATGAACGATCTTGCCGCCGATGTCGATAACGGCATACTCATCTATGGCCGCGGGAGTTATTCGATCGATCAGCAGCGTTACAATTTCCAGTTTGGCGGGCAAACATTCTGGGAGATCAAAGGCGGAAAGGTGCAGGGCATGCTCCGCGACGTTGCATATCAATCGCGAACGACAGATTTCTGGGGCTCGCTTGACGGACTTGGCGGTCAATCGACCTACGAGATACCAGGTTCGCCAAACGACGGCAAAGGCGAACCGGGACAATCTAATTCGGTCTCGCACGGCTGCCCGCCCGCACGTTTCAGGAATATCAATGTATTGAACACCGCGTCCGGAACGCAGGCCGGCCAAATGGAGGACCACAAATAATGCTTTTAACTGAACAGGAAGTAAAGGGTTTAACGGAGAAGATCCTCTCATTGACAAAGGCGGACGATGCCTCGGCCAGCGTAGGCAGCAATAAACAATCGCATCTACGCTTTGCCGCTAACAATGTGCTGACCAGCGGCTCGCGCGAAACACGAAGTGCGAATGTGACCGTCTGGATCGGCGGAAAACGCGGTTCGGCTTCGACCAACGACCTTGACGACGACAGCCTTAAGGCAATGGTCGAACAGGCGGAAAAGATCGCCCGGAACGCGCCGCCCGACCGCGAATATGTCCCGACGCTCGGGCGACAGACATATAAGCCGACAAATAATTATGTCGAGGCCACGGCGAATCTCTCGCTGACCGATCGGGCAAAGCAGATCGGTGCCGTTCTTTCCGAATGCGAGAAAAATAAAGTGATCGGCGCCGGTTTTCATTCCGCATCGTCACAATCCGGCGGAAGCTCGACCAAGAACGGAAACTTTGATTATGACCGTTCGACCGGCGTCGGCCTGTCGGTAACGGCCCGAACGCCGGACGGCACAAGCTCAGGCTATTTTCTGCGTAGCCACAATGATATTGCCAAACTCGACACAATGCGGATCGCCCGCGAATCTATCCGCAAAGCCGTGGAAGGAAAAGGCGCACGTGCCATTGATCCGGGCATTTACACTGTGATCCTCGAACCGCAGGCCGTTGCCGATCTTCTCGGCGGTTTCGGCTTCGGTTTCAATGCACGGAGTGCCGAAGAAGGCCGAAGCGTCTTTTCGGCCCCGGGCGGCAAAACGAAGTTGGGCGAGCGGATATTTGATGAAAAGGTGACGATCTACAGCGATCCGTGGAACGCGGAACTGCCCGGCTCGCAATCCGCCCAGGGCGGCATTCCCGCCGAGCGGATAGTGATGGTCAATAAGGGCGTGCTCGAAACGCTGACGTACAATCGCTTCTGGGCAAAACAGAAAGACAAGGCACCGACGCCCGGCCCGGTGAACACGATCTTTGAAAGCTCGGGCCCGGCCTCGACGCTGGACCAGATGATCAAGGCGACAGACCGCGGAATTCTTGTCTCGCGTTTCTGGTACATCCGCACGACCGACCAGCGCACGGCCAGCTCGACCGGCCTGACGCGCGACGGCGTTTGGTGGATCGAGAACGGCAAGATCGCCTATCCGCTGAAGAATTTCCGGTTCAATCAATCAACAGTGAAAATGCTGGCACCGGGAAATGTCCTGATGATCGGCAAACCGGAACGCGTCGGAAGCTCCGAAGGCGGCGGCGGCTCGCTTCTGCCGGCGCTGAAACTGAAGGAATTTAATTTCACGTCGCAGTCGGAAGCGGTTTGACGGTCACTAGCAACGGCACCTTGTTTCGTCCCTTTTCGGTTTTGTTTCGTGGATTTCGTGGTCGGGTTTTCTCCCATTACCACGAAGCGCACGAAACAAAGACACGAAACCGAACGAAACATGATGCTTCCCTTTTCCATCAAAATTCCCTATTATTCTACAAGGATGTCGCAGGGCATCCTTCTTTCCTTTTCTGTACCTTCCTGCTGTGATGACATTTTTTGCCTTCTCTTCATTTGAGGCCGCCACCGGCTTGCCGGATCCTGTTGGACTCGCGTTTGTATTTGCTTTCGGTGCGATCGTTGGGAGCTTTTTGAACGTGGTCATTTATCGCGTTCCGAATGAACTCTCGATCGTTTTCCCAAATTCCGCCTGTCCTAAATGCAATACGCCGATCAAGCCGTACGATAATATTCCGGTCCTCAGCTGGCTGATACTTGGCGGAAAATGCCGAAGCTGTAAGGCGGCCATTTCGGCCCGCTATCCGGCGGTCGAATTGCTGACGGGTGTCGTCTTTGGCCTGGTTGCGTGGCATATAGGCTTTACGGCATTTCTGCCGATAGCCCTTATCTTTGCGGCAGTGATGATCTCGCTTATTTTTATAGATGCGGGCCATATGATCCTGCCAAATGTGATCACGTATCCGCTTTTTGTATTCGCCATCCTTGTCCGCCTGATCTATCCGCTTGTTTTTGGCACCGAGTATTTCAGCGATATGTCATATTTTCCCGCCACAATGATGGGCGGTTCTCCGGCATGGCTTGTGTCGCTGGCATGCGCTTTGGTTGGCGCGTTGGCGGGCGGCGGGTCGCTGTGGTTTGTCGGTGAATTGTGGAAGCGGTTCCGCGGTGTTGAGGCAATGGGTTTGGGCGATGTGAAAATGATGCTCGGCGTCGGGGCACTCTTGGGATGGCGTTTGACCCTGCTGTCAATATTTCTTGGGGCCTTTTCCGGTGCGGTGATAGGGATAATTGTTATACTCCGGCAAAAGGACAAGGACATGCAGGCACAGATACCGTTCGGCATCTTTCTCGGCACAGGCTCGCTGCTTGCTTTGCTTTTTGGTGAAAGGCTCGTCGCGTGGTACGCGGGACAGTTTTTATAGACGCGGCCGTACATTATCCTACCTTGCTTGTCTCAAGGCATTTCGTCGAACAATAAAACGCAGTCCGGCCAAGGCGAATAGCCTTGTCTTCCGGCACCCAGGTCCCGCATTTTTGACAATTCACAAGCGGGCCGCGGGTCGGTGGCTCAGCGGGCACCTGAGCTCTCGGCCGGCGTTCACGAATCCCCTGGACCGTTCGGTACAGTTCCAGCATCGCAAATAGATGCCGGCGGTATCGAAATAGAGTAAAGGCCGCAAGGACGAGAATTATAAGGAAGATAAAAAGAGCTTCCCTCATTTTACGCTTGCTGGGCCGCCGGCGATCATATTTGTCAATTCTGCTATCGCCGTGCTCGAAGGATTTACCGCCTTGAGCCGCTCTAGTGTCTGATTCGCCTTTGGAATGTCGTTTTTCTTGACGAACGTTTGCGTTAGAAACTGGAGCGATCGTTCGTGTTTGGGATTGATCGAGAGGCCCTGCTCAAATTCTTTTATTGCCGAATCAAGATCGGGCGGTGTCTGCAGATAATATGTCAGCGCAAGATCTGTTCGCACATCAACATCGCCCGGCACGCGTTCTAATGCGCGGTTATAGAATGTCCGGGCCTGTTCCAGGCTCGCGTTGTCCTTTTTGAAATAACCGACATCGAAATGGGCATTTCCCAAAGCGATCTGAAGGTCACGGTCCGCCGGATCAAGGTCAAGCGCGCGCTGCATGATACGAATAGCGTCGGGCAAATTGGCGGGATCCTGCTTCAGCGAGGCATAGCGATACAGCGAGATGCCGAGGCTCTTCTGAAAAGCGAAATCTTCAGGATTACGGTCCGCTGCATCGACACGGGCCTTTATCTCGTCAGGCGAGAGAGTCGTCGAATTCGCCGCACCGGCGCCCGCGGGCTGATTTGTTCCCGCAGTTTGGGTGAGCGAAGCATCGGTGCCAATTTCGCTTCGGTTGAGCGAATTCGCTATCATGAATCCCGCGATAAAACCCGCGAGCCCGGTCACAATTGCGACCAGAATGGTCTGCTTATTCATCAACCTGATTCTATCAAAATGGCAGGGCAGAAACTAAAGAGCTCAGATCCTTTACGAATTCTGACCGGATCGACAATCGGGCACAATGCATTTGCTCTCAGCTCTTCTTCGTGCTTTCTATCGTGGCCAAGCTAAAAAACCGGGCCACGAAAAACACAAAATAAGACCGAAACATTCACGGGTCGCCGTTGGGCCGCTACTTCTTTTTGCCGTCTCCGGCAATAAACGGAAGATCTTCGGTGCGGCGGCGCGGAAGCGGGTCGGTGGAGCGGCGACGCGGAATGGTTGCTACCGCGCGGCGGTCAACACTTCCCGCGGGCAAACCTTTTCCATGGACGGCCTCGACCAGGATCCGAGTTATCTCCTGAGAAAGTGTCCGGTGCTCAGCGGCGGCGCGGCGGCGCAGTGATTCCTTCAATTCTTTCGGTACATAGGCGCCGATGAATACACCTTTACGGTTTGCCATATCGATCTGTTGAATCTTCTCCTTTAAGGTTGATGCAGGTGCCTATTGCCGGAGCAAACCTGTAAGCCGAATTCTGTAACCGCCCAAAAGGCGGCCGACGATCATTCATCTGGGCCGTCCGTTACCGAACGGCTCAAGCGACCTACCCGAAAACGCTGCCGGCCCATGGGGCCAACGCTCGGGCGGGCAACCCGATCGCGTTTTCCTATTTGGTCTTGCACCACGAGGAGTTTACCTGGCCGCGGCTGTTACCAGCACACGCCGGTGAGCTCTTACCTCACCATTTCACCCTTTACCGCTGATCTGAAATTTCAAATTTGAGATCTCAGATCAATATGCGGCCGGTTTGCTCTCTGTTGCACTTGTCGTCACCCGGTTTTCACCGGGCGCCCGGACGTTATCCGGCTCGCTGCCCTATGGTGTTCGGACTTTCCTCTCGGTCCCGTTCTGGAACCAAGCGACCGCCCGGTTTGCTCCGATTCAAAGGCTGAATAAGTATAACAAAAATTGTTGAACATCAAAATCGAGGCCAATGTTCTTTTCGCGGGTCTTCATTGTCTTCCGCAAAGTAAGGTGCGGGTCATGTTTCGTGCATTTCCTGTCTTCGTTTCGTATGTTTCGTGGTTATGGCCGAAATACTGACCACGAAATCCACGAAAGAAGAACGAAATTCCCCGTGCATGGGCCTTAATGGAACGTAAAATCTTCGGGGAACAGGTGCAGCCAGTTTTTTCGGATATGTTTGTCCACCTTTGACTCAACCTCATTAACAGTTCGCGCATCTGAAATGTTTTTGACGAGCGTCTCTGCCTCTTCCGCCGCAATTCCTGAGATTATTTTCCTCACCCGCGGGATAGATGTAGGGTTCATGCTTAGCTCGCTGGCGCCGAGGCCGATCAGAAGCGGTACATAATACGGCGAGCCGGCCATTTCGCCACAGACGATAACCGGCCTATTGGCATTCGCGGCGGCCTGTATTACCTTTCGGACCGCCCGGACAACCGCCGGATGGAGTGTTCGATACCATTCGGAAACCGATTCGTTGTCGCGGTCGGCGGCGAGGAGATATTGGATAAGGTCGTTCGTTCCAAGACAAAGAAAATCTGCTTCCTCCGCAAATTCATCGGCCATTAATACCGCCGACGGCACCTCGACCATTACGCCAAGCTTTGGAATGCCAACTTCCGTGCCTTTCGAACGCAGATTCCTCGATTCAGCCGCGAGTATCTTCCGAACGGCCTGTACTTCCCCAATATCCGAGACGAGCGGGAGGATGATGTCAACGCGGCCGGCATGCGAAGCTCTGAGAAGTGCTCGAAGCTGTGTTCGAAGCGAAGTTTTATGCTTCAACCCAAGCCGCACACCGCGGAGCCCGAGCGCCGGATTTGGCTCACGGGCAAAGCTTTGATCCGCGAGGCGGTCCCCGTTTATATCGAACGTCCTTATCCTGACGCCCGCCTCTCCCGCCGCTTTTGCGGCATTGATATATGCTTCGACCTGCTCATCTTCCGACGGCCTATTGCGAAAGCGAGTCAAAAGGAACTCCGACCGAAACAGCCCGATCCCTTCAGCCCCGAACTCTTTCGCCCGCAAATACGCGGCTGGATCGTCAGCGTTGGCATAGATCCTGACCTTCCGCCCGTCCAATGTAGCAATCGGGCCCAATTGGGCGGGCCTTTCCGAGGATTTAATTTCCGTTTGCGGCCTCGTCTTCGAAACACGGGCCAATGCCTCGGGCTCAGGATTTAGAATGACCTGTCCATTAAAGCCGTCAACAATTACGCGATCGCCGGTCTTTATCTGCCGGAAGATCTTTTTAACACCAGTTACCGCCGGGCGTTTCATCTCGCGGGCGAGAATAAAGGAATGTGATGTCCAGCCGCCGTTCTCGGTAATGAACGCTCGCGGACCGTGAGCGAAAATTTCAACAAGTGTAGAGGGTTTCAGGTCTTCGGCAACGACGACCGAATCTTTTCCAAAAAGAAGTTCAAGTTCCGAACTGCCGCCAAGCGCCGACAGGATCCGGTCCGAAACATCCTCTATATCGATATATCGGTCGCGAAGATGTTCGTCCGTTACGGCCTTGTATTTAGAAACGTATTCGTCGGTGACAGATTTGATGGCCCATTCCGCATTGACCCTTTGCCGGGTTATTTCATTCTCGATCTTTGAACCAAACGAAGGATCGTCGATCAACGCAAGGTGTGCCGCAAAAATTCCAGGCCCGGAATGGCCGATAGCGCCTTTATTTCGGCCTGCAAGCCGCGATAATTGTTTTCGTGCGGCCGCGATCGCGTCGCGAAAGCGCGTCAATTCGGCCGCAACCGCTTCGACTGGAATTTCTATTCTGTAAAATTGCCGGTTTGAGCCATACAGGCAAACTGCTCGGCCGGCGACGATGCCCCGCGAGACCGCCCGAGCCTGCAAACGGATCTCCGGAGGCTCCGCGTCCGTGTGTCCGTCTTGCTCGAAATTGCCGAGAGCACTCATTAACTTTAAGATCTAACCCCTCGAAGATAGCGACAGAGAAACTTAACTCATTCTGTCGATACTGCCAACTTTCCTAACTTCCAAAACTAAATCCGCCGCCGCTTCCGCCCTGTGTCGGAAAGAACGGCTTTAACAGGCCGGCGAATGCGGCCAGGTTGCGCGTTTGTATCAGCACCTCGCCGGGGCCGCTGAATTCTGCGACCATTCCTTCGCCGCTCAAAAAGCTTTTAAAAAACCCGCTCGCCGCTTTGCGCAGGTTGTACTGCATATGGCCTTCCCAGGCGACAAGGTGGCCGGTGTCGATAACATATCGCTCGCCCGGCCGAAGAGTTTTTCGGTGAATAGAACCAAACGACGAAACAAGAAGAAGCCCTCGGCCGGAAACTTGCAGGACAAATAAGCCTTCGCCGCCAAAGAATGATTTTGCTCCGCCGAATTTTGTATCGACATTCAGGCTTGTATCGCCCGCTAGATATGAACTTGATTGCACCATGAACGTTTGATCGTTCATCTCGATCCCCGCCACATCGCCCGGAGAGCCAGGTGCAAATGTAACTTCGCCTGGCCCGCCGCGTGCCGTAAATGTAGAAACAAAGGCGGACTCTCCGCCAACCGCACGCTTTAATGCGCCAAATACTCCGCCCTTCAAATTTGATTCCAGCTCAATATTTGCGGACATTGAGACCATTGCACCGGCCTCGGCGGATATTGATTGTTCCGCGGAAAGATTGACAACCGCCAAAGCAAAAGAACCGGGATGCTCAATGGCCCATGTATAACCTCGGCCCTGCCCGCGGCCGTCTGCGTCAAAACGAAAAGCTCCTCCGCCAGGATTTTGAGCCTGTCCGCCGGGATTTGCGGGCGGCGGCTGTACCGGCGGCGATTCGGCGAAAGGCTCGAGCGTTGCGCCGCAGGAACCGCAGAATCTAGCATCCGGCAAAAGCGGCATTGTGCATTTTGGGCAATTCATCAAACAACAACTCCTATAGATTTGGATATCACAATATCGGCCGCTTCATTTGCATCGGCGGCAAAATCAAGCAGCGAAACGTCATAGCTTGACACCGCCAGATTTTCGGCCCAGCAATCAACGACCGGCCGCCAGCATTCGCCAACCAGAACTATCGGCCGCGGAGCTAGAACTCCGGTCTGCAATTTGTTCCAAACAAGCGAAACTTCCGTGACAGTTCCCATGCCGCCGCGAAACGCAACAAAGCCAACTGACCGCATTATCAAATTCTGCAGCCGGTCATAAAAATGATCTGTCGCGACCTTGTCGGTAAGATAGCGGTTTGGTTCGGACTTGAACTGGTTCATCACGATCCCAAAA
>CAUJFK010000106.1 GCA_963169175.1 Acidobacteriota bacterium
CCGTCCTTTGTCGTGAAGACGATCTTTCCGGCCTGTACTGAAACGACGTCGCCGGCAATAAGGCTGGGCTTAACATTGCCTGCGGTTTGGCCAAATGAAACGGCGGCGCAGACAGTAATAAGAATGAACGCAAACAAAGTATAAATACGGTTACGCATGATATGGAAATTATAGTTCGCTAATAAACTCTAAGTGGTGACGGCCGGGAAAATCGGCCATCAACTGTAAGACGTAGATTTTATACTTTAAGTTCGGATTAAAATGTAAAGATTTGTCAGGTAAGCAGATGCGGGTTTTAGCGTGTTTTCCACGCCCCGGATGGACGGGCCGTCAGGACCAGGCCGATGCCCGCGGAGATCAACGCCAGAAGGGCAAAGATCCAGATGTACGGAAGCGAAAGGAGAATGGTCCACGCGGTTACGCCAAGCAGAACGGCGAGTGATTCGGACCGGTTTCGCTCAGACAAAAAATACTTCTGGATCAGCTTTCCAAACGTCACATGCAATGCCACCCGTCCGAGCACATAGGCCAGCGTAAGCGTCAGCAGCGCCATTCCAATGAACACTGCATTCATATAGTTTGGCAGCACATTCAAAGCCGCAAAGAGAAGGATATTCACACCAATAAAACTGAAAAATCCGATCGCCACGACCTTTGTCGATGAGAGTTTCAAACGGGCGACCGCGCGGCTGACGGCCCCAGGGGCTATCGTCGTCAGCCCGAGCGAGATCAGGAACCAAAACAGCAGAAGTACGATCCGCAAAGCAAGGAATGCAAAGGTGAACGACGGCGAGAAGATAGCGAAAGGATCACGGGCGTATTTTTGGAATTCGTCTTCGTACGCAGCGTAGATGATGGTCTGCTTGTTCTCGCCACGCAAGGCTTTGTCGGATTCGGGCGCATACTTACCTCCGAAAACGATCACGTCGCCGCCGATATATGATCCGTCCTTTTGGATCACCGATCCGCCGACCGCCGCAACGTCACCCTCGACGCGGCCGTGTATCTCAACATCGTTGCCGAACACAAGGACACCTTTTGCCGATTGCCGGACCACGACCTTTTTTGAGAACGCGATTATCTCCATGTCCGGAGATGAATCAATGACGAGCGTGTTTTGATCAGAATCGGAGATCGACTGGGTCCCTCCAAGAGCGAACCCCGAAATCAGCATCAAAATAAAGATCGTCGAGATCGTTTTACCACGCAATGCGGGCTGGTGGAGTGAGATCGGCCCAGTGTGTGAGGAGATGATATTCGGCATAAACACCGGAATGTCTTACGTTCCGCGGCGTCCAGTGAGACGGCCCGACGAATAGAAGACGAAAACCGCGGCGAAAAGCATGGTTACGAGTAGGATAAGCCCGGCCGGTTCGAAGGACGACACAAGCGAGCGCGAGATCACCGCAATTGCGAAAGCGAGGCCGCCGGCCATTCTCAGTACAAACAGGCCCAACGCCAAAACTCGTTCCCCAAGCGCCTCGACCGTTATAGCGATCGCAAACGCTTCTCCGCCAAAGGCAAAAAGTGAAAAACTGAATAATGCCGCGGTTATGCAAACCGCCGTCAGCAATTCGTTTGGCCGACGTACTCCCGCCACGGTACTTTCCGCGTTAGAAACAACACGTTTTGTGAAGTCCGCGGGCATCTGAATGGAACTCGCATCGTCGAATGAGGCTGTCAGTGCCGCGAGAAATTGCCGCTGATCGAGCAGCCCGCGAGCGCATGCCTCACATTCGCTGATGTGCCGCTCGAATGCAGTCTCGGCCTCGGCGGACAGCTCACCGTCCACGTAAGCGGCGATGTCGTCGTTCGGGCATATGTGTTTTGAATCGTTTTTTTCCACCTGATACATCTGGCGATGATCAGTTCATATTCCGTCGAAACCTCGTTCGATCATGATCTGACGCATCATCTCGCGTGCCCGGAACAGTCTGTTCTTAACTGTTCCAAGCGGCAGTTCCGTTACTTCGGCGATCTCATCATAACTAAGATCGTTCGCATGCCTGAGCAGAATGAGCTGCTTGTAGGCATCCGGCAGAAGCCTGATGACCTGCCCAATCTCTGTCCGCCACTCGCTTATCTCGCGATCTTTTTCGGGCGAGCGAGCGGAACTTTCGATCTGTAGTTGATACGTGCCATCGAGGTTTTCGGTTTCGAGGCTTTGAAGATTTACTGAGTTGCGGCGCAGGTGGTCGATGGCCGCGTTGTGGGCTATTCGGTAAAGCCAGGTGGAGAATTTGTATTCCGAGGAATAGCGATGGAGTGAGTTGAACAACTTGATAAAAACTTCCTGTGCGACATCGAGCGCCGATTCATAGTTGCCAACTATGCGGAAAACATAGCCCGTGATCGGCTTTTGATAGCGCCGGACCAACTCCTCAAACCCGTCACCGCGGCCGTCAGCAGCCTTTGCGATAAGTTCGCCGTCGGTGAAGAGGTTCAGTTCTTTTTCTGTGATCGCGATCGCGGGCATGTTCATCAGGCGGTACGACATTCCTGTCATGAATGTTGCGCAAGGCGCAAAACTTCGCCAGTTTGATGATAGTACCAATCATCATTCGGCAAATCGAAAGAAATGTGACGAAATGTTCGGGATAAGTGACGAAACGAAAGGGGAGCGAGGGTGATTCTTCTGGTCCGTATGAGCTAGATCCGAAAAATCCTGCTTTTTAGATACTTCGTGGATGCAGACTTCTGCTCATCTTTTTCGGTTTTTTTTTCTATTCAGTGTTAAATTGTTGCCAACCACAAACGAAAGATGAAAGAGATCTGAATTTTGGGTCCGAGGCGTTTTCAGCCATTAGCGTGCGAACCGGCTTGTCTTCCACCAATCTATCGTCCGCCTCAGGCCTTCTTCGAGATCGACAAGTTTCTTGTAGCCGAGGTACTCGACAGCGAGAACATTGTCGGCCTGAGAATGTTTAACGTCGCCTGTACGAGCTTCCAAATATTGCGGATCCGCATCGGAGCGGCCGGTGATCTTCGCCAGGACGGCGAGCAATTCATTCAGCGATACGCGATCGCCGTTTGCCGCGTTTATTACCTCGCCCATGCCCTTTGCGGCCTGCGAAGCCGCAAGGTTTGCATTGACGACATTGGCGATGTAAGTAAAATCACGCGTCTGTTCGCCGTCGCCGTAAATAGTGGGCGTCTCACCGTTCATCAAAACATCAATAAATCTTGAAATAACCCCGGAATAGGCTGATGACGGGTCTTGCCGCGGGCCAAAAACATTGAAGTATCGCAGCGAGTATGTTTCAAGGCCGTAAACTTCAAAGAAGACGCGGCAATAATATTCACCCGCGAGTTTTGCGGCGGCGTATGGGGAAAGCGGTTCGGGCCGCATTGTTTCGACCTTGGGCAGAACCTCCTGATCGCCGTAAGCAGAACTCGAAGCGGCGTAAATAAATCGCCGTACGCCCACTTCCCTCGCCTTTACCAGAAGATTGAACGTTGCATTGACGCATGCCTGATGAGTTTCGACCGGGTTCTCGACCGAACGGGGAACGCTTGGAAGTGCGGCCTGATGAAACACGATCTCGGCGCCCTCGATCGCCTCCGACAACGCGGTTTCATCATTGATATTACCCTCGACGAATCGGAAGTCGCCTTTTATCTCCTCGAGGTTAGCAACATAACCGGTCGACAGATCGTCGATAATGGTAACCTTGGCTCCCTGGCGGACAAGTTCATCCGCCAGGTTTGAACCGATAAATCCGGCGCCGCCGGTGACGAGGCATTTGGTGGTTAAGGACATAATCTGTTTTGCGGGCGGATGGCACGCTTATCGCCCGACACCGACATATTCAAAGCCCATCTCGCGCATATCGGACGGCTCGTAGATGTTGCGCAGATCCGCTATCTTTGGCTGTTTGAGAAGCTTCTTGACCCGCTGCATATCAAGGGCACGGAATTGGTTCCATTCCGTGACGATGATCAGGGCATCCGCTCCTTCTATCGCATCATATTCATCCGTGGCAAACTCGATGCCGTCAATGCAATGTTTTGCTTCATCCATTGCTACGGGATCGAACGCTTTTACATCGGCACCCTTTGACCGGACTGCATTGATGATGTCGGCGGCCGGAGATTCGCGCATATCATCGGTCTCGGGTTTGAACGAAAGGCCGAGTACGGCGAGCTTTTTGCCTGCAAGATCGCCGACCAGCTTTTCAACCTTTGCGAGCATGGCATCGCGCTGGCGTTCATTGGCCTCGATCACCGCATCGACGATCCGCGTTTCGACACCAAAGTGGTCAGCCACTGTGGTTAGCGCACGCGTATCCTTTGGAAAGCACGAACCGCCGTATCCCGGCCCCGGATGAAGAAACTTTC
>CAUJFK010000107.1 GCA_963169175.1 Acidobacteriota bacterium
TGGCGATATAGGCATTGACGCCCGCGGCATAGCTTTCAAGCACACGCCGCAGTTCCGGCGAAAGATATTTAAGATTCTCTTCGGCAACACGTGCAAATCCATATCGCCGCCAAAGCTTGTCGTCCTCAAGCGCCGGCGAACCAAAGATCTCAGCCGTCTCGCCGCGTGCGCGCCGCCGCATCAGGTCCATCTGCCACAACCTGTCTGACGCGGTGACGTAGCCCTGTACAAAGTATAGGTCGGGTTCATTCCGTGCTTCGATATATGGGATGTCGCGGGCATCTCGCCGCACGATCACCGGCGCGGCCAGGCCGGAGACATTCAATGAATTCTGCGACGGCTGCGCAAAAGCAGCGGCCGATACCAGGCAAAATACGGCGAGGAAATAGAGCTTTCGGGGTTGAATATGCATTAAGGAACGATAACCAAATTGCCGCCGTGTGGCAACTTTCCGGTGGCCCATCGTATCTACAATTTGGCATCTGACTCGTGGTGTATTTTTGCCGTTCACTTCAGTGTGGGGTACACTCAACCTAAATTACATTTGAATCAGGCTCGCTTCGCGTAATAACTTATGAAAACGAGGATATTTGTAATAGCGGCCGCGGCGACATTTACTCTTTCGGCGTGTTCCGGTTCGCAAACCACGAACCAAAATTCGACAAACTCAGATCGCGTTGCCGCATCGCCGTCGGCCGCTCCTACCGCCGACGTAATGGCCGCTGGCAGGCAGCTTTTTCTCGACAACTGCTCCAATTGCCACAAGGAAAGCGGCAAGGGCGGCCCGATGGAGATCGAGGGCAAGAAGATCGAACCCGACGACCTAACTTCGGACAAGCTCCGCAAACTGCCGGACGACAAGCTGTATCGCTACATTTACAACGGTGTCGAAGATGACGGCATGCCCGCGTTCAAAGATAAATTGAGCGAGGCCGAGATACGCGAGGTCGTCCGCTACGTGCGTTCCGAACTCCAGGGAATGCCGCTCGCCGCCCCGACAAAAGGCCTCGGCGTCGATTGATATTTGCAATCACGCCCACAGAACACTAAACTCTCATTTCGAGCACCCTTAGCTCAGTTGAATAGAGCGTCTGACTTCGGATCAGAAGGTCGCAGGTTTGAGTCCTGCAGGGTGTACCAGGATCATCTTGTAAGTCAATAATGTAAGAACGCGAGGCGGCCACGGGAGCCGCCTTTTTTTCGTGTGTTTCGTTCTTTGTTTTGCATATTTCGTGGTCCGGGTTTCTGCTTCGCCACCACGAAACAACACGAAACAAAAAACGAAACGCACGAAAAAGGCCAGTTCCCACGGAAAAGCGGACGCCGAATTGCCGGGTCGTTGACAGGCATTTAGGCCACGTATTTTCGGTGAAGATCAGTATCGAAAATCGAATGTAGACTCAAATGGACTTTTCGATAACTCCGCGCGTCTAAAGCAGGTGACGGACGGAGGTTGTTGCCGAATGAGATCGCTGTTGTTTCTGGCCCTTTTTATCCTGCTTCTTATCCCTCATATCTCATCTCAAAGTAATTTGACCGTTACGAACGGGAGCAAGAATATTGGGAAGGCCAGGGAGCGACGGGCCTTTGTTTGGGCCAATCCGAATGAGCCGAACATGGTGTTTGACCAGTGGGTGGGCAACACGGCCCTTGTAGAAGACGTGTATTCCGCATCGACGCTGGTAAATCCGCTCAGCAAGAACATTGATCTGACAGCGACCTACAAAGCGGCCCCGATCTGGAGCTTGACCGAAGAGACTGTCAGCGGCGTGGATGTGCTTTATTACATTCCACAAAACCCGGTCGGTGTCATTTTCAGACTTCATGGTTCTGGCGGAAGTGCACAGTCAACCTTGACCAGCATCGAGAGTCGGTTATTTTCAAATGACGCCGTCGCGGCGGGATACGGCATTATCGCACTGGACAGCGTTGACCGAATAAGCGGCGACTGGAGCCTGGCCCCACAAGCGAACAACCCGGATATAAGCAACATCCAGGCTATAATCGCAAATTTGCAACAGCGCGGGTTGTTATCTGCGAACACTCCGCTTCTTGCCCAAGGGACATCCCGCGGCGGCATATTCTCGTCTTTGGTCGTCTATTACTTAAATTTCCGTGCGGATGCGATCTACATCGCGTACGGCGCCAATTTGATCATGCCGCAAACGACCGTGCCCACGATCTTTTGCCTGGCGGCAAATGATGACCAGGCCATGGTCGGCGAAGCAGGCAATCAAAACGCCTACTACCAGGTCCTGAATCTGCAAAGCCGCGGCATAATGGCAAGCTACAACCTGCACCCTTCATCGCCCGTCTATCCTGAAAGGTTTTGGCGAATAGCAAATCTGACCGCTGACGATTCGCATGCGATCTACAATGCGCTCAGGGCCAATGGCTTTCTCGACAGCCGCGATTTTCTAATACAAAATCCGAGAGGATCAAATTGGCAGTCCGTAATTCCGCCGCAATACCAGTTTTACACGAGCGGGATCAGTTCAGTCCTCGGAGCCGCCTACGCAAGCCACAATTTTTACAGCGACTATAACGCCCGCGTACTGCGATTTTTCTCCGATGCTTTGAATGCGTCCAAGCAAGCGAAGCGACAGCGATGAACGCGTGGCCTCGGCATTACACTTTTCAGATCAAGCTGGCCCGTGCGTGCGAGAATAACTCACGCCAATGTCAGCAATTCCTCTGCCTGATATATATCGGCGTAGGTGCAGACGTCGGCCAGGGCGTCGATGACTTCGGGGTCGAAGCGGGTTCCGGAGGCGCGGCGAAGTGAATCTACGGCGTCGCGGTGTGCGAGCGGTTCGTTGCCGGGCTTCGGTTGGCGAAGTTGGTCGTAAGTGCTTGCAGCGGCGATGATTCGAGCCGACAGCGGTATCTGGGCGCCGGCGAATCCGAACGGGAATCCGAGGCCGTCGTAGCTCTCGAATAAAAATCTAAGAACGCCCGTTGCTTCCGCCAGTTCTGGCACTAGGTCAATTGCGGCCGCACCGGCATCGAGCGCTGTGCCGAGAGCTGTTCGGTGTTCGCCCATCTGCTGTTGCCCTTTTTCGAGAACTTCTCGTGGTGCCCTGAACAGGACCGCTTCATGAAGCATCGCGGCAAGGTGAAGCGTTTCGCGGCTTTCCCAATCCAGTTCGACAAACCGCTCTCCGACAAGCGCGGCGATCGCCGCTGTCCGTTCGGCGCGTCCGCGAAGGTGTGGAAACTGAGTTTCAAGCATAGTCAGCACCATCTCCACACAACCGTCGGTCGCGCTCTTCAGCCGCGATTTCAGCCGTTCGTTCTCGGTCTGCAGCCGCCGCTGTGCACGCGTGCTTTCATAGTGCTGAAGCGAACGCTGCACGGTCTGCTTTAGCTCTTCGTTGACCCACGGTTTCGTCACATATTTATAAACGACGCCGGAGTTGATGGCGTCAACAAGATCGTTGGCATCTGTATAACCCGTCAGGATTATCCGCACCGTTTGCGGACGGCGTTCGGCGGCGAGCTTTAGAAACTCGAGGCCGGTCATGCCCGGCATCCGCTGGTCTGAGACGATCAGAGCAATGTCGTGAACCGACAACAGGTCAAGCGCCTCGTCACCGGTGGAGGCGGTGTAAATGTCATAGCTGTTGCGAAACAGGCGTTCAAGCAGCCGAAGGTTTGCGGTCTCGTCGTCAACAAAAAGTATTTTGTATTGCATCTATTTCCTCGTGAGGTACAGGATGTTCTGACAATTGATCAGCTTCAATTGCCTCTAGCTGCGGCTAGGGGCGAGAAGTATTTAGGCAGCCGCCCGCGTTTCTGCAGCGGCGTCCATTTGCTGCGGAAGAATTACATTGAACGTGGTTCCCTTCCCTGGTTCGCTCTGGACCTCGATGCGGCCGTTATGGCGTTCGACAATACCGAACGCGATTGACAGCCCGAGGCCCGATCCTTCACCCACCGGCTTGGTGGTAAAGAATGGATCGAAAATTCTATTCAGGTCTTCGCGGGCAATGCCGGCGCCGGTATCGGAAACCGATACGATAACAGAATCTTCGTTTGAAAAAGTACGGACACATACCTCGCCCGGCTGATTGCCGATCGCTTGCGCCGCGTTAACCAAGAGGTTCATCCAAACCTGATTGAGCCTTGCCGAAAATGCGTCGATCTCGGGTACATCTCCATATTCGCGGACAAGCGATGCCCCGCCGCCGCTGAAATATCGCGAAAGCAGCCTGATGGTAGAATCAAGCCCTTCGTGTACATCGGTGCGTTTCAATTCAGCTTCGTCCAACCGCGAGAATGTGCGCAGGTTTTGCACGATCTCGCGCACGCGGCCGACGCCGGCCTGGCAGTCGCCCAAGGCTTCGGTCAGATCGACGGTCATTCGCTCGTAGTCTATCTGCTGTTTTAGTTCCGCTATCCCTGCGGCAAATTCATCCGATACGTCGGCCGTGCCGTAAAGGCTGATCAGCCGTATCAAGTCCTTCACGCATTGGGCTAGAAATTCAAGATTGCCCGAAACGAATCCGACCGGATTGTTGATCTCGTGTGCGATACCGGCCGCGAGTTTGCCGATCGACGCCATCTTTTCGTTGTGGACGATCTCTGCCTGCAGGCGTTCAAGGTGCGCCTTTCGCTCAGAAAGTTCGCGGTTGCGCTCTTCGAGATCGGTCTTGTACTTTGCGGCGTTGATCAGCAGCCGGCGGCGTTCCAACGCACGTGCCACGGTCAGCTCAAGCACCTCTTCGTCGCAAGGTTTGATCAGATAATCGAACGCTCCGAGCCGCACAGCATCAAGCGCCCGCTGCGGCCGATCAACGCTGGACACGACGATCACCGCGGTTTGCGGATATCGGTCCATGACAATGCGCAGCAGCTCAACACCCGAAAGGCCGGGCATTATCACGTCGGTTATCACAAGACTGATCGGGACCGCCTTTAGTTTTTCGAGCGCTTCCGCCACATTCGCGGCCTCGCAGCACTTATAGTGCTGTTTTAGCAGACGAAGCAGGCTGGCCCGCACGGTCGGTGAGTCATCTACGATCAGCACGCTCTCGCGATCGAAGTATTCGTTGGGTGAATGTTGGTCGGAAAGGGCGTGGACCTGCCTCAGTTCCGCGTGTGAGTATGTTCGAGAGTCCATAGTGAGGATAATGGAATCATTGTTTTAGGCAACTGGTGAATAAGTAGTTATCTGAGTGACCGAGGTATCGCCGGTGCCGAGTGGAATGCCGCTCACCGCTTCTCGGATATGCCTTCGTGCCGCAT
>CAUJFK010000108.1 GCA_963169175.1 Acidobacteriota bacterium
GCATTCGCCTGCGTGAACTTTTTGCCGCTGAAGGCAGGCATTATTCGGAACTGATCGAACGGTTAAAGCAGGCACACGATACCGCGGTCGCCGCCGAAAGGGAATTGGCCGAAAAGGTATCGAGCCATGAAACGGCGTTTCGCGAAGCTACGGAAAATGCCCGTTCGGTCGAAGAATCGCTTGCCGCTGTACGCCGCGAACACGCGAACAACGCCCTCGAACGCGACCGGGCGGACCGGGAACATCGCTATCAGTCCGAACAGATAGTTGAACTCAATAATCGGCTTGAGACTCTTCGTGTCGAAAACCTCGCCGTCGAAGAACGTGTGGCGTTGATCGATTCTGAGACAGAGCGGCTGAAAGTTGACGAACAAAAAGAGAATGTCGAAGCAGAAGCCTCGCTCGCCCAGTTGGAAGAAGCAGAGCGCTTTTGGAACGGGAAGGTAGAGGCGGTGCGAGCGGTCGAGGTGCGGCTCGAAGCGGCGCGGGCGACACTCATTCAGCACACCGCGGCGATCGAGCGTTTTGATGAGCTGCGACGACAGTTGACGCTAAACGCCGAGCGGTTGGCAGAGCGTCGAACCGGGCTTGAGAACGAACGCGAGCGTGCCGTACAGTCCATTACCGAACACGAGAATGAGGCCGCCAAGCTAGCCAAGGAACTTGCGTCCGAAAAGGAAAAGCTCGGCCGGCTCGACGCAGAAAAGGTACAAGTCTTGGCCGCGGTTTCAGAGGCGCGCGAAAAACTACGTGGTTCTGAGGAAGATCTTCGAGCCTTGCGCGATGAGCATTCACGGAAAAGACACCGGCTTGAAACGCTGCAGGAGCTTGAAGAAAAGCGGGCCGTTTACTTTCCGCAGGTGCAAAAGCTTTTTGCCGAGCATAAGGCTGTTGGCGTGAGGCCGATAGGCGTTTTGGCAGACTTTCTCACGGTAGATGAAAAGGCCGAGACCGCTGTCGAACTTTTGTTCGGGCCATATTTGCAGACTGTCCTGGTCGAGTCGGAAGCTGAGGCTGCCAAAGTTGCGGTGTGGGTCACGGACAACAAGGTCGGCCGTGTTTCAACACTTGTGATCAAACGGAGTGAGGTTGCAGGGCCGCCAATAGGCCTTGCCGCGGACCGGACGATCGCAGGGCAGATCGGGGCGGCAGAAGGCCTAATGGCGGCGCTTCGTGCCGTTTTTCCGCGTGAGATGTCCGCCGTCTTTGTCGATGATCTGCGCGGTCAAGTGGCGACGGATGCACAGATCCTGATCGATCCCAAGGGTGAGATATCGGTCGGGAGCCGTCTTTTTGTCGCCGGAACGATCGAGACAGATAACAAGAACGCCTCACTCCTTGCGTTCAAGCGTGAGCTTTTAGGACTTGGCAAAGCGGTCGAGTCACTCGCAAAGAAAGTGGCGGCGGGTGAAAGCGCCGTCGAACGTGATCGGAGCGGTTTGGTCGAACAGGAAGAACGAACCGTTGACCTGCAATCGCTGATCATCAAAGTCGAACGCGGGCTTGTCGGTTTAGAGATACAGGAAAAGAACAACCTGCAGGAGATCGAGCGTGCAAACCGGCACCGCAATGTGGTTGCAGCCGAGTTGGAGCAGCTGGCCGGTGAGTCCGATCAGCTTCAAGATCGTGTTCAGGAAGCCGCCGCCGGTGAACTGCAGGCTGAAGAGTTCAGATCCGCCGCTGCGGGCGGAGCCGATGATATTGTCCAGGAATTGAACGCTGCCCGTGCCGACACGGATTCAGCAAGCGCGATCCTGAATGAAAAAAGAACGCAGGCCGCAACATCCAGCGAACGCCGGCGTTCTGTCCAATATGCCTTGCGCCGGCTCGAGAATGAGCGGAGTGATCTTCAGAGTCGTCTTGGAATGCAGGACCTTGAGGCCGTTGAGGCAACGGAGAAGGTTCGCCGCATTCGTGAGTCGGTGTCGCAGATCGCCGGAAAAATAGCGTCATCGGATGTTGAGATTGCCCGCGAACAGGCTGAACTCGCGGAAGCGGTCGGCATTCTTGACGCTGCGCGGTATGCAGCCGATGCATCGAGCACGGAGTTGGCGGAGCTCAACCGCTGCGCGGCCGAGGCCATTAATGCTCGCAGCTCGGTCGAGATCCAGCAGACCGAGGCGATGACCGAACTTCGGAACCTGAATGAAAAATGCGTCCACGAACTTAACCAGGCCCTAGCCGAGATCGTTGATGAATACGTGGTACCGGACGAGTTCGACCTGACGGCCGCGAGATCGCTGGCCGAAGAACAGCGTCAACGGCTTGAAGGCTTTGGTGCGATCAATATGCTGGCCGTTGAGGAACTGGCCGAGGCCGAGGAAAGGTTGGACTTTCTAACCTCGCAGCGGCAGGACATAATCGACAGCATAAATTCGGCAGAGGAAGCGCTTCGTGAAATAAAGGTCCGCTCACGTGAGCGATTCAGGAACGCTTTTGCGGCGATAAACGAAAACTTTACGCAGTTCTTTATGGAATTGTTCGGCGGCGGGCGAGGCGAGATGACCCTGCTCGAAGCCGACGACATTTTGGAGGCCGGCATTGAGGTTGTCGCCCAGCCGCCGGGCAAACGGCTCCAGAATATCCTGCTGCTTTCGGGCGGCGAAAAGGCGATGACCGCCATCGCGCTTGTCCTGGCCATCTTCAAATATCGTCCGTCGCCGTTTTGCCTTTTGGATGAGGTGGACGCACCGCTCGATGATGCCAATGTCGGAAGGTTTGTGACCAAGATCGAAGAAATGTCTGAAAAGACACAGTTTATCGTTATCACCCACAATAAACGAACGATGGAAGCTGCCCGGGCGCTGTACGGTGTTACGATGCAGGAAGCCGGCGTTTCGAAGATCGTTTCGGTGAAGTTCGAATGAGCAGATTGCAGGGCGGCGGCTTGACAACCTATCGTACGGGTTCGCAAACCTTATGGCAGCGTCGCACATCATAGAGTGTCAATGAGTATTCAACGGAACAGCATTAGATCCGCAGTGTTTGTATTTTTCGCTGCATGTGCCGTTTTTCCCTTATACGGGCAGAAATCGCGGGCGGGAAACGTGAAAAAGATCCGACCCGCCGTGTCTAAGGAACCGGCCAAACCGACACCGCCACCCGTTCCGGGAAAGCGAAATGAGCGGCCCGACCCGGATACTTCGAAGGTCGATCCACAGGTTGTTGGATCTCATTCATCGAACTCAATACCGCCATACCGATATGAGTTCCTGCGGCCGGAGTTCCTGGTTACAAAGATCGTGATCGAGCATGACGAACGCGGTGTGGGCACCATAACCTTTATGAAAAAGGGCGCCGACGAACTCATAACAGACCCGATCGCGGTTTCTCAAAAAGCTCTGACGCGGATAAACGATGCTCTGACGGCCCTTAATTTTTTAGGATCAGACGAGAACTATCAATACGACAAAGATTATTCTCATCTCGGCAATATGACGTTCGCTCTTACCAGAGACGGAAAGACGCGCGAGGTGGCATATAACTACACAACAAACAAGGGAGCCAAAACCCTGATGGACGAGTACCGAAAGCTCGGGAATCAATACATCTGGATATTCGACATTAAGCTCTCTCGCGAAAACCAACCACTCGATTCTCCACGGCTGATGGAGTCGCTTGATTCGATGATCAGGCGGGACGAGATATCCGATCCATACCAACTGGAACCGTTCCTCCGTGAACTTTCGAACGACGAAAGTATTCCGCTAATTGCCAGAAATCACGCCGACCGCCTTGTAAAACAGATCGAAAAAGAAAAAGCCAAGGATGAAAAGAAGAAGAATTCGGACAAGTCAGAGTAGTTAAAAGCCTATTTTGTGTGAGGCAAGCCCGGTTTCCGCAGGGCGGCAAAGGCCGCAAAGAAACACGAAGGGATCGTCCGTTGGACCCGAACGCATTTTGTAAAAACCCGGCTATGGTGGCGAGATCGTTCCGTCGTTTTCGATCCTGGGAGCCGTTCGCGGAAAATCGGCCGCAGAGAGCGATCTGATCTTCGCTACGGCCGCGGCCGTTGGATCGAGAATTGGTCCGCCTCGGCCTTCCTGCCGGACGGCGTGCAGCTTTCCGCCAAGAAATTTGCCGTCAAGTGCGAGGTTCACAGAGAGAATGGCCGAAAGGGCAGTTTCGTCTTCAAGCCGGAACCAGCCGTAGGTGGCAAAATTCCCGAGGCTGTATGCGATCAGCCTGTCCTTATACACCTCCATTCCGCGCAAGACGTGCGGGCCATGGCCGAGCACAAGATCGGCCCCGGCATCTATCACCGTTCGGGCAAAAAGCGGTAGATTGCCGCGTTTCTCGCCCAAAAACAGTTCTGTTGACTGCGGCACGTGCTGGCTGCCGATGCCTTCGGCTCCGCCGTGAAAGGACACGACAACTATATCGGCTTTCTTCGCGGTCTGTGTAACCAGCGCGCGTGCAGCAACAAGATCGTTCACGTTGGGAACGATGTTATTATGAGCAAATCCGATGAAAGCGATCGTGCGTCCCCGAACGTCGAGATATGTGGTTGAGAACTGCCTACGGTCACTGCCGGCGTGCTTGATGCCAAGTGAATCGAGTGTGCGCCGTGTGCTTGCCCGGCCCGCGTCGCCAAAGTCGGCTGCGTGATTGTTTGCCAGGCTCATTATGTCAAAGCCCGCTTCCTTCAGGTACGCGGCGTAACGCGTCGGCATCCTAAACGCGTAACAACGTATCGGCTCAGGCTTTTCGCCCGGCTGCGGGGTCGGCGGCGTCTTGCACTTTTCCGAAAGTCCGCCGTCAACGATCGGCCCTTCCATATTGCCAAAGGCAATATCTGCTGCAGATAGGATCGGTGTTACCGGCCTAAGCAGATCGTCACCATCGTTTGGCGGCATTCGTGTATCGTTCGGAAATGGCGAACCCAGCATTATGTCGCCAACCGCTGCAATAGTGATAGTCTGACCGGCAACCGGTGTGGAGGTGGCCTTCGGCAGCGACTCCGCCTCGGTTCGCTGCGGCACCGCCATCTGGCCGCTGCATGCCGCGGTCAAAACGGTGCACAACGCTAGGAAAATATATATTGGGGTTGTGGCGAAACTGGTGATCGATCTCATACAACGCATCTGGAGTTTAGACACTAATTTCGCCGCAGGCAAGCAAAAAAGAGGATGTATAAACGCATTTAGATAGTTCTGGTGTGGTGTTCTTGCTTCGAAATTTAGACTTCCTTCATACTATTCAGTGGCAACTGATCACCACCGAATAAGATGAAGAAAAATACTTAATAAGCTGAACAAGAGTCAGTGTTCACTGCGTGAATGGTACTTTCAGAAATCCTCTTGCAGCTCAATTCCCGCGGCCCGTCATGCCCCCGCGGGTGCAATTTGTTCGGAAACCTCAGGTTCGCTTGCCGCCGCGATCTCACCGGTGTCGATCATCATCGCTCCGTTTACGACATCCTTTTGCTCGAGCTCGTGAATAGCATACGAACCGGTCGCCGGCGAGGCAGACGCCGTACGTCCGACGTAACGGAGTTCAACACCATCCGGAACAATGCCCCGCAACCGGTCCTCGACAAACGTCCAGCCGCCCATATTTTGTGGTTCCTCCTGCGTCCAGAATAGCTGGTCCACATTCGGATAAGCAGCAAAAAGTTCCGCAAGCCCTTTTGCCGGAAATGGATAGAACTGTTCCAGGCGGATGACGGACACACGCGGATCGTGCGCGGCTTCACGAGCGGCTTCAAGGTCATAAAAGACCTTGCCGCTGCACAGGACAATTCGTTTTACGGCGGCCTTGTCCTCTGCTTTTGGGTCGTCGATCACGGGGAGGAAGCCGCCTGTCGTCAGTTCGCTCATCGCGGAGCCTGCCGCAGGAAGCCGCAAAAGACTTTTGGGTGTCATTACCACGAGCGGCCGCCGGGCATCCTGTTTGACCTGTCGGCGCAGAAGATGAAAGTACTGCGCTGGCGTAGTTGGGTAGCAGACCTGCAGATTATTCTCGGCGCACAGTTGAAGAAAGCGCTCCAGCCGAGCCGACGAATGTTCGGGGCCCTGCCCTTCGTAGCCGTGCGGCAGAAGCATGACAAGACGGCAGGTTTGTCCCCATTTGTCCTCAGAGGCGGCTATGTACTGATCGATGATCACCTGGGCGCCATTGGCAAAATCACCGAACTGAGCTTCCCACATAACAAGATCGTCCGAACACTTAAGCGAATAGCCGTATTCAAAGCCAAGGACGCCTGATTCGGAAAGCGAGCTGTCGTAAACGTAGAATCTCGCCTTCGGGTTCTTTTCATTCCGCAGTTCTGTCAGCGGCGACCAGCGTTCGCCGGTCAGGGTGTCGTACATTGATGCATGGCGATGCGAGAAGGTGCCGCGGCCGGAATCCTGGCCGCTGAGACGGATCGGGGTTCCTTCGAGCACCAGCGAACCGACGGCCATTGCCTCGGCAAATCCCCAATCCATCGGCACCTCACCGGCACCCATTTTTGCTCGACGGGCAAGCTGGCCGACCATTTTCGGGTTGATATGAAACCCGTCGGGTACAAGCGAAACCTTTTCGGCGGCCGTTTTGAGAATTTCAGCACTGGCGCCGGTCGGCAGTAGGGCCGACCCGTCTTCCTCGACGACCTGCGTGAGAGCGGTCTTCTTCTCTTTTTGGGCAGCCATCGCCTTGGTCCGCGTTTGAATGCCCTCGTATTTTTCGACGACTTTATTGGTCATGGCTGTCAGGTCGTCCTCACTGATCACGGCTTCACGAATTAGCTGTTGTGCATAAAGGTGCCTTGTTCCCGGATGCGCCTTTACACGGGCGTACATGATCGGCTGTGTGTAGCTTGGCTCGTCGCCTTCATTGTGCCCAAGCCGCCGGAAGCCGACGAGGTCGAGAACCACGTCCTTATCGAATTTTGTACGATAGTCGAGAGCGATCTGGATAACGTGAAATGCGGCTTCAGGGTCATCGCCGTTTACGTGAAAGATCGGTGTCTGGGTGATCTGCGCCGCATCGGTCGAATAGATCGAGCTGCGGGCGTTCTCAACGCCGGTCGTGAAACCGATCTGGTTGTTGATGACAATATGGATGGTTCCGCCCGTTCGATAGCCCGGTAAATTCGCTAACTGAAGCGTTTCCATTACGATGCCCTGGCCGGCAAAGGCCGCGTCGCCGTGAAGCAGGACGGGCATAACAAGATCGATCACTTCTTCGCGGGTCTTCTGCTCACCGTTGCGAAGATCGTCCTGTTTGCCGCGTGCCATGCCTTCGACCACCGGGTTCACGAACTCAAGGTGGCTCGGGTTGCAGGAAAGTTCAATTCGGATCTCGCGTCCGGCCTTGGTCGTTCTGCTGCCAACCGCGCCCTGATGATACTTTACGTCGCCCTCATCGGCCGGAAATGACGGATGCGTTGTGCCCTCAAAGACCGACAAAATCCGTTCGGCCATATCGCCCGTTTCAGCGTTGCCGACAATGTTCGAAAGAACATTAAGACGGCCGCGATGGGCCATGCCCATATAGATCTCATCGACGCCGCGTGCCGAGGCTCCTTCGACAAGCTGATCGAGCATCGGGATAACCGTTTCGCAGCCTTCAAGCGAAAAGCGTTTTTGGCCAAGATATTTTATGTGCAGGAAATGCTCGAATTGCTCAGCTTCGATAAGCTTTTGCAGAAGCTCAAGCCTCGTTTCCTTGGGCAGCGGTTCGGTATCGACAAAATACCTGCGTACCTGTGCGCGGATCCAGTCTTTTTCGGTCTTGCTCTGAATGTGTCTGTACTCTATGCCGACCTTTCCGCAATACGCTTTGCGAAGTATGTCCAGAATGCGCCGAAGCGTTGCGGTCTTTTCGCCGTGCAGGCCGCCTGTGATGAATTCGCGGTCGAGGTCCCATATCGTCAGCCCGAATTGATCGAGATCAAGCTCGGTCGAATCGTGGGTGGTCATGTTCAGCGGATCAATGTCCGCCAGCAAATGGCCGCGCGTACGATAGGCGTTGATCAGCTGAAGCACGTTGGCCTGCTTTTCCGCCTGTTCGGCAAATCGGTCGCCGCCAAGCAGTGACGGGTTAAAGTCCTGTGCCCAGCGCAGCGGCGGAAAGCTGATCTCGAAGTCCCTGAATATTTGATCGTAGAACGAATGCTGACCGATCAAATATTCGTGGATACGTGCCAGGAACAATCCGCTTTCGGCACCTTGAATAACACGATGGTCATACGTGCTTGTTAGCGTGACGATCTTGCTGATGCCGAGTGACGAGAGCGATGCAGCGGTCATCGCCTGGTATTCAGCCGGATATTCGATCGCTCCAGTCGCGATGATCGCGCTTTGTCCGGCCATCAGACGCGGGTTTGATGCGACCGTGCCGATCGTCCCCGGATTTGTAAGCGAAATGGTCGTTCCCTGAAAATCGGCGATCTCAAGCTTGCCATCACGGGCCTTTGCGACCTGTTCATTGTAGGCGGCAAAGAACTTGGCAAAGTTCATTGATTCGCAGTTCTTGATATTCGGAACAAGCAGGCTGCGCGAGCCGTCTTTTTTCTCGACATCGATAGCGATGCCGAGATTGATATTTTCGTTCTCAACCCGGGCCGGAGATCCGTTTGCCAGGCCAAAGCCGTGATTCATTCGCGGATAGGCCTTCGCCGCCAAAACGATGGCCCAGCCGATAATGTGCGTGAAAGATGCCTTCCCGCGTCCGCTCGCCTTTAAATATGAATTGATTATCGTACGGTTTTCTTCAAGCAGCTTGACCGGAATGGTCCGCAGAGAGGTAGCCGTCGGGACGGAAAGGCTCGCCTCCATGTTCTCGACGATTTTTTTCGCTGGGCCGATCAAGGCTTTGGCATGCTCATCCGAAACCGCCGCCTGAGCGGGAGCCGCAGGTTTTTTCTCGGCTGCAGGTGCCGCTGTCACGGCCGGGAATGGCTCTGCCGCAGCCGAACCGTTCTTGCCGGTTAGAAGCTCATCAAAATACTCCTGCCACGAGTCATCGACCGAGCGGCGATTGGCACGAAATCTTAAAAGCAGCCCCTCAACATAGCTCGCATTTGCACCAAAGTTTTCCGCAATTATTTCCGATAGATTTGAATTTGTCTCACTCACGCTGTTTATCTGGACCTCACAATGAAGAACATGCAATAGACCATTCTAACGCATTGAGGGCCAAATTATAAGGGAGGATGCCGGTTGTGGCGAAGCTGGGATCGGGCCACGAAATCCACAAAAGAAGACACGAAAATTACGAACCACAGAATCCACAGAATAAGATGAAGGAATCTGAATTTCGGAACAAGATAGATCACATCAAAGCTATCCGAGAGCTTTTAGAACATCCGATCGGGGAAGTACATCGAACCTAGCTAGAGGTCGTTTGGGATTTTTTTTTCGATCCTGCCGTACCCGAATCTTTTTCCAGGTCAAGCTTGATCGAGTCCAGGATACCGTTGATAAATTGAGTTGCCTCGAACGTAGAAAACCGGCGGGCGATCTCGAGCCCCTCGTTGATCACGACTGTATGCGGGGTGTCCTCATACAGAAACTCGTACACGGCGAGCCTAAGTACATTCCTGTCAACAATTGCCATCCGCTCAATGCGCCAGTGCTCGGCCCGTGTCCGGATGCGGTCGTCGATAACGGAGAGATTCTCGATAGTGCCGTCAACAAGCTTGTTCGAAAAAGAACGGATAGCGGCAACGGCCGTAATTAGCTGAGCGAAGGCACGGCAAAGATCATCGCCCATTTTATTGAGCAATTGGACGCCATGAGAACGAAGTTCGCCAAACTGAACGCGCTCGTCCGACAATGTGCTGGAGCCGCGGGTCAGTACACGAGATTCAAGGCCCGAGACCAACGATTCAAATTCGACGCGTGAGCGGGCGATCGCTGCGGCCAGGGGTTCGGCTGAAGGTACGCGGTCGGTACTTAGATCAGCGGTCAGATCTAGAAATATTCTTCGCAGTGATTCGATCGAACCTGTCAGGCCGCGAGTCCATTCAGAGCGTTTTCCGCTTCTTTCAAGGGGATCGGTCTTTTTTATCCAGGAGCGGTAACTGTCAGGGAGATTGGCGAACTTTTCGAGTTCGTCCCGGAAGTCGAGAGCGAGCGACCCGGCGCCCTTCTGGGCCTCTTCAAAACCGAGTTCCGACCAGTAGCGCTGGGACGAAAACGGCTCCGGGCGGACGACGTCGGCCGCAAAAAGCATCTGCAGCGCGCATTCACGGGCCTTTCTGCGTGCACCCGTATTCTTGCCTGATTTATCAAACGACATGAGGAATAGCCTTCTGGTCCGAACCCTGGTCCTTGCTCTTTTTGCCGATCTCGCGGTAAAGATTTGCGACCTCGGCGGCCGACAACGCGGCCTCGTACCCTTTGTTCCCGGCCTTGACGCCGCAGCGGTTTATCGCCTGCTCCAGCGTGTTTGCGGTGACAACGCCGAACATGACCGGGACGCCCGTCTGCATAGATACCTGCCCTACGCCTTTGGCCGCTTCGCCGGCGACATAGTCAAAATGCGGTGTCTCACCGCGGATGACCACGCCCAGGGCGATCACGGCATCCCACTCGCCGCTTTCGGCCAGCTTCTTTGCCGTCAGCGGAAGTTCGAATGAGCCCGGCACCATAAAGATCTCGACGGCGTCTTCCGCGGCACCCAGGCTTTCCAGGCCCTCGACGGCACCGTCAACAAGCTTTGAGGTTAGAAAATCATTCCACCTGCTTGCTACGATCGCAAATCGATATCCTTCGGCACTAAGCCGACCGCGATGGGTTTTAGGTTTCAAAATATCTCTCCAGCGTTCCAGCGTTTGCTAACTTCCAAGTATAGAGAACCATAAATCGAATTGACAAGGAAAAAACCCACTTTGCACATATAGTGGTAAACGTGCTACTTTTCCGTCCGATTTGTTAGGAAGCCCAAACCACTGTGCATAAGAACGTACTCATCACCGGCGGTGCCGGATTCATCGGTTCACATTTGGCCACGCGTTTGCTGAACGAAGGCGGATGGAACATTACGATCATTGACGATCTGAACGATTTCTATTCGCCGGATGTGAAACGGGCGAACCTTCGCGAGATCGCGGAACACGGGACATTCGAGCTTGTCGAAGCCGACATCCGGGATGCTGAGCGGCTGGCATCGGTATTTGAAACGAAGGCATTTGATTGTATAGTTCACCTCGCCGCCCGGGCGGGTGTAAGGCCGTCCCTGTCCGAGCCAAAACTGTATTGCGAGACCAATATAAACGGTACGCTCAATCTGCTTGAGCTGGCCCGCGATCATAAGGTGCCGCAGTTTGTGTTTGGCTCTTCGTCCAGTGTTTACGGCATCAATTCAAAACTTCCGTTCGCAGAAGAAGACCGCATTTTTCAGCCGATCTCCCCCTACGCCGCGACCAAAGCGGCCGGTGAACTGCTTTGTCACACCTATTCGCATCTTTTTGGATTCCGCACAGTTTGCTTGCGCTTTTTTACCGTTTACGGGGCTCGTCAGCGGCCTGATCTGGCAATTCACAAATTTTCGCGCCTTATCCGGGACGGGAAACCGATCCAGATGTTCGGCGACGGTTCGGCCCGTCGCGATTATACCTACATCGACGATATTATCCAGGGAGTCAGGACCTCAATGGACTATGACGGTTCGATGCACGAAGTGTTCAACCTTGGTGAATCGGAAACAACTGAGCTTAGCCGCCTGATCGAATTGATCGAGGAGAGCCTGGGGAAAAAAGCCCTCATCGACCGTCAGCCGATGCAGCCCGGCGATGTGCCGATCACCTACGCGGACATCTCAAAGGCCCGCCGTTTATTGAATTACGATCCAACAACGAAGATCGAAGATGGGATCCCAAAGTTTGCCGATTGGTTTCGACGTCAATAGCGGCTTCACCATGCGGCGATCGATCTGGTTAAATTTGCCTTGGCCGCTGCCTCGGCAGTCTATCGCCGTGTCGAACATCGCGTCGCAGTTTCGATGATCGCGCCGCGGCCTGATGTTCCCTAGCTTGCGAAGATCGCGATCATGCGAAATCAAAAAACTTGACATGCCGATGAAAGGATGTATTATAGATGCAACAACGTGCCGCAGGAAGCGCGTGACGAAAAAATGGCATTGCATTGGGAGAGATTCAGGGGCGGCCCTACGCGGGCGGAGAATACGGTGTTTGCGATCACGATCAATGCGAAGAACGTGATCACCTTCAATAAATACGCGCGGGAGAAATTAGGGCATCCGGAAGGCGTTTTGCTGCTTTTCGAAAAGAAGGAATCGATAATCGGCGTGGTGCCGGTCTCGATGAAAGAGAAGGACGCGTTTCCGATGAAGCCAAAAGGCGGCGGCCAGAACCACGTGGTCCACGCCGCGCCGTTCTGCCGTCATTTCGGCATCGTGATCGAGCGAACGGAAAAATTCGATCACGTAGATCTCGACAACGAAGGCATCCTCCGCCTCGATCTGAAATCGACACACGACGTTAGCAATCGGCGGAAGCGATACTAGAGGCTGTGCCAAACCTCGCTCGACCGCGGCCTGGGACGCTTTGCGGCTTGCCGCCCTATTTGCGGAAAAGCTCCGCTTTTCCGTCGTTATTTCGAGGGATTATGCGGCTATGCCGCCGCTTTTCTATCGATTGGCGCATGCCTATGGCGGTTCGGCGGCATAGCCGCAAGAGTAAGAGGCAGATATCGGCGAAGCACAGCTTCGCCGCAAATAGACGGGCAGAGCCCGAAATCAAAAATGGGCGGAGTCCGAAATCAGGAATTATGAGACAACGTGGACGGGTAACGTCGGATGTTAAGCACTTGCTGACGCGCGGGCTTATGCATTTGAACCGTTGCTTTCCAGATCGCTCGCAAATAGCCGGGCAAAGCCCGATGAAGTCATATCACCTTTAGCGCCGAGATCTCAGAATCGGGCTACCCAGGCCTCGTATTCAGTGAGGAACTTTCGAAGAAACTTTTCCGTTGATCCGTCGAGCATGCCGTTTTCGTCGAAAAGTTTGTTGACGCCGCCGATGTAGGCTTCGTGTTGGAGTGTGGGCATGCCGAGAAAGACGAGCGACTGGCGCAGGACGTGATTGGCCCCAAAGCCGCCGATGCCGCCGGTCGAGGCACTTACGACCGCCGCCGGTTTGCCGCTCCAAACGCTGCTTCCATAAGGCCGCGAGCCAACATCGATCGCATTTTTCAGGCCGCCCGGAATAGTGCGGTTATATTCGGGCGTTACGAAAATGACCGCATCTTTCGAGTTGATCGCCACCCGAAATTCAGCCCATTCTTTTGGCGGATCGGCAGTTTCAAGATCTTCGTTATAAAGCGGGAGATCGCCGAACTCCACAAACTCAAGCCTCATCGAATCCGGCGCGAGATGTATCAATTCTTTAGCGATCTTTCGATTCCATGATTCCTTGCGCAGGCTTCCGACGACAATAGCGATCTTTTTTTCCATATGCCTTGATACTAGCTCATACAACGACTATCAGAAAGAGCTAAGGTCGTCCTGGAGAGTCATGTTCACATGGCGGCCCGATGCAGAAAGTTCCACGGATCATTTGCGTAGTTAAATGACTACGTGTATTATGCGTAGTCAGGTAGCTACGCATTATGGATCTGAGACGAGACGTATTCCAGGCAATAGCCGACCCGACGCGGCGGGCGATACTTGTATTGGTTGCTTCGCAGGCAATGACGGCCGGAGCGATCGCGGCAAATTTTGACACCGCGAGACCGACGGTCTCTAAACATCTGCAAATTTTATCTGAGTGCGAGCTGCTCAAACACGAGCAAAAGGGCAGGGAAATTTACTATCAACTAAACCCAAAAAAAATAAAAGAAATAGCCGATTTTATCGAACCGTTCCGCAAGATGTGGGACGACAGATTTAACAAACTCGAAGCGGTGATGAAGAAATACAAGGCGAGAAAATAACTTACGGTTGTTTTGCGGCTCTTCGCTTTGCGTACTTGGCGGGCTTTGCGTGAACCTCTTTCTTTTTTCACGCAAACCCGCCAAGTACGCAAAGAAAACACGATGTCTTATGGAACTAAAAACAAAAGTACACGCCGAAGACGGCAAACATGAATTAGTGATAACGCGCGAGTTCGACCTGCCGGTGGATCTGCTGTTTACGGCACACGCTGAACCCGAACTTTTTGAGAAATGGATGTCGCACGAATACGGCACGACAACGGTCCTGAAATTTGAAGCCAGAAAGCACGGCGGCTGGCAGCTTCAAACTGTCGATGCCGAAGGCAATGTGCTTTTTGGCGCGAACGGGGCGTTTCATGATTTCGTTCCCAACCGCAGGATCACGCGGACATTCGAGATGGATGATTCGGCTTACGGCGTACAGCTTGAGTTTCTGGAATTTGAACCGCTCTCCGACGACACAAGCAAACTTACCATTCACACAATATTCCGATCGCCCGAATTCCGCGACGAATTGCTGAAGATGCCATTTGCCTTCGGCCTAAGCATGGCCCACGACCGGCTGCAGGAGATCGCTGGAAAATTGCGGAAAAATTGATATGACAAAAACACGAAAAATAATATATTGGATTGCGACCCTTTGGCTTTCGCTGGGTTTAGCGGCAACCGGAATAGGGCAACTGATCGGAGCCGATGGCCAGGGCGGCGCGGATATGATGGCGAAGTTGGGTTATCCAAGATACCTCATGCCATTGCTCGGGGTCTGGAAGATCCTTGCTGTAATCGCATTGCTTATTCCTAAATTTTCTTTGCTAAAGGAATGGGCTTACGCAGGTGTTTTCTTTCTTATGTCGGGAGCGATATATTCACACATTGCGGCGAACGATGTATTTGTCGAAACGCTTCCGGGCCTGCTTCTCGTCGTCTTGGCCGTTGTATCGTGGTATTTTCGGCCGGAGAGCAGAAAGACAATATCGGCAGCGTAGCCGAATCCAATTGCGGAAACCCGCGCGAAAGCAAGGGCTTAATGCGAGCGTTGGATGTTAAGGCCTCGTTAACGCGCGGCCCTCTGCAAAGTTTCTGGATGTTAGGCTCTTGCTAACGCGCAGGCTTCTGCATTCTGACCGTTCAAAGGAAACGCCGACGGAACGTGCTACGACCAAAAGATCGGCGGCCCAATTTTCGGCACATCGGTTTATGTCAAAAGCGCAAAAATTTGCCACGTCTGGGACCCGTGCGGCGTTTTGTTGATATTTATTCAGTAGTGATTATCGGCGGACATTAAAAAAAAGATGAAGAAGTCAAAGAGCAAAGGTGCTGATATCTCAACTACCGATCGTGCACAACTGCTTAACGAACTAAGAACGCGTTTTGAAGAGAACATGGGTCGGCATAAAGGAATAAAATGGGCCGATGTGCTGGCGAAGCTCGAAGACAGTCCAGCAAAGCTGTGGTCGCTGTCGGAGATGGACCGCACCGGCGGCGAGCCGGATGTTGTTGGGTTTGATAAGAAGGCGGGCGAGTATATTTTTTACGATTGCTCGCCGGAAAGTCCGAAAGGCCGCCGGAGCCTTTGCTATGACCGCCGCGCGTGGGAATCAAGAAAAGAGCACAAGCCTGAAGGCAACGCCGTTGACGCGGCGGCGGCGATGGGCGTTGAGCTTTTGACCGAAGAAGAAACCCGCGAGCTGCAAAAGCTTGGAAATTTCGACACCAAATCCTCAAGCTGGATAGAAACGCCAGACGATTTCAGAGACGAAGGCGGAGCACTATTCTGCGACCGCCGGTTCGGAAGAGTATTCGTATATTGCAACGGCGCCGAATCATACTACGCCGCCCGCGGCTGGCGCGGATCGTTGAGGGTTTAACTTCCCTGCGAGGGTCGTTGTTGAACTGGCGACTGTCGCCCGATATTATCATTGACAAGTATAGTACAGAGTTCTACAATGAAATTGCGTTGATGAACGAGCGACTGATGAAAATCTTCAAGACGAAATGGTTTGTCAGATTCGCCCGAAAAGAACGGATCAGTGATCAAAAGCTGATTCAGGCGGTTAAGGATGCCGATGCCGGAAATATTGATGCCGATTACGGCGGCGGAGTTATCAAGCAGCGGATCGCCAGATCGAAAGAAGGTAAATCAGGCGGCTATCGCTCAATCATTCTCTATCGTCAAGGTGAAAGAGCGTTCTTTGTTTATGGTTTTGCAAAAAACGAGATGGAAAACATCGACAAAGCTGATGTGCGGGACTTTAAGAGACTGGCAAAAGTAATGCTTTCAGCCTCGGAGCCGCAAGTTGATATAATGTTGGAAAACGGAGAGATAGAGGAAGTAATCTCATGAAGAAAACCAAGGCTTACAGGAGCGAGGCGGCGGCTGCAATTCATGAAACTGCAACTGGCCTTTATGAAGCGGGCATCATCGACAAGCGAACGATGCGGGAATTTGACGAATCTTGCCTTACGCCGATCCGCGATTTCACGCCGGGCCAGATACGTGCTTTGCGTGAGCGCGAACAGGTCAGTCAAACCGTCTTTGCTCATCATCTAAATATTTCAAAGGACTCGATAAGCCAGTGGGAACGCGGTGAAAAACGCCCGGCCGGACCGTCGCTCAAGCTACTCTCTCTGATCGAACGCAAAGGACTCGCATTCATCGCTTAGCAAGAAAGTTCCAGGGGTTTCATCACAAGCCATCGCGGATCGCTAATGATTTAAAGCGCTGATCGTGACGTAATAACCGTCAGGGTCGCGGAGTGAGAATCCCACTGTTCCCATGCTTGGGTTTAGATTGGGTTCTTCGTCAAACCGAGCAACGAGATTGCGCGGATTGGCAAGCGAAGTCTCGAAGTCATCGACACGGAAAAATAACAGCAGGCCGTTGCCTGGTTCGGAGCGGGTCGGGCTGGTTGAAGGCGGGCTTCAATGGAGTTGCTGTCGCCCACTACGTGGGCTGGAGTCTTATTTTCCTCCTAAACACGGGTTCCGCTTTGCTCTACCCGTGGCTACATTCTGTCACTGCTCCGCAGTTTTGGGACAGTGTCGACACAGCCTCCGAACGCCTTGCCCATTCGGTCGTTACGAAAGGCTTGTATTTTGCTGGGTCAGCCAGGAAGTTTTCGCATAAGAATTGGCAACCAACCAGGCACAGGCTGTTAGAAGGATAGATACGACAAATTCGTTCCATTGAAAGTCGGACATTGTTCCGGCGATGATGCGCGGTGTCCAGACCACGAAGGTCAGCAGGAAGAGTTGCAGCGTTACGAATGCGGCGGCGAGTCGCGGCAGGACGCCAAATATCACGCCCATGCCGGCGGCAATGAACGAGGCTCCGGTAAAATATGACCAGAACACAGGCCATATCAGCCACGCGGGCACAAGCGGAGCGGTTGCTTCGAGATATAGGAAATGAGCGAGGCCGAGCGGGATGAGGCCCAGGCCGAAAAGTATAGTTGCCACGCGAACGCCATTCTCACCAACGGCGAAACCTAGATACTGTCGGTCCTGATCGTCGGCAAGTGACGCATAGAGCACCCACGCGGCGGCTAATATTACAGAGGTCGAGGCCGCCGGCCACCACGTATTGACCTGCGGGTCAACAAGGAGCCACGGCAGCCTCAATAGAATCAGCCAAAGCAGGAGAAATGCGAAAAGCAC
>CAUJFK010000109.1 GCA_963169175.1 Acidobacteriota bacterium
CCGACAACTATTAAGGCCGCAAGTTTTGGCGAGATAGTTTTTAAGACACCGCAAAAGGTCGTGCGGGCGGAAGTTGACCCGGAAAAAATATTTCCGCAATCGGATTATTCCGACGATGTGGCCCCGCGAGAGGTGGCCGACAGCGATCCCCTTTTGGCCGTAAAGAGATCATTCGACAGCCAGAAATACGCGGTGGCCGAAACGACGGCGAAAAATGTCTTGCGTGACTATCCGCGTTTTGACGATGTACGCGTGCTGCTGGCGCGCTCACTGCTGGCCGGGAACAAGACGGTGGAGGCCGAGAAGGAGTTTCGTTCGGTCCTGGAGGAAAAGCTGCCTTCGGCCCGAACCCTCGCATGGGCAAATGTCGGCCTTGCGGATATTGCGCAGCAAGCCGGGCGGAATACCGACGCGTTAAAATTCGCCGAAGACGCGATCAGGGCCGATGCGGAATACGGCGCAAGTTTGGCGGCAAGGGCAATAAGAAACAAGATCAACGCATCGACGGCGAGTGACGAATCTGTAAAGGCCTTCTTTGCCCAGTTTGACAAAACGGCCGTTTCTAATCGAAAGGCCGACTTGGAAGCGATGGCGGTTGTTGGTGATGTTTCGCGGTTTATTTCCGGCATCTCGGGCCAGGCGGTCGAGTGGAAGACGACGGTCCAGCATATCGACAAGATCGACCCGACCAGTTTCTGGGTCGAAGCGAACCTGGCGATAAAGCTGCTGAACAAAGAACCGTCTAGCGGCATGGCGGTCTTCAGACTGACCAAGGGCGGAGCGGGTTGGAAATTGAGCGGTGTGGATATATTCGAGGTACGCTGATCTATGGATGACGAGGTGATCAAACAACGTGCCTCGCGGATCAAGCTGCTCTTGATGGACTGCGACGGCGTGCTCACAGATGGCCGCCTTTACTACTCCGCCGGCGGCGAGATGGTGAAGGTCTTTCACGTCCGCGACGGGCAGGGCATTGCATCATGGCACAAGGCAGGGTTCAGGTCGGGAATAATCACGGGCCGCGATGCCGAGGATATCCTGCGTCAGCGAGCGAATGATCTTGGGATCGATTATCTCTACGTTCGTTCATCCGACAAGGTACGCGATCTTGAAAGTATCCTGACCGAGGCCGGTGTCTCGGCGGAAGAGACGGCGTATGTCGGTGACGATCTGGCGGATCTTCCTGTGCTGGTACGCGTTGGCTTTCCTGTCGCTGTCGCCGACGCGGTACCCGAAGTAATTGCCGCCGCGGCCTATGTGACCAAAGCGCATGGCGGCCATGGTGCTGTGCGGGAAGTAACGGACCTTCTATTAGCTGCTAAGTCTCAAACCTAGGCGGTTGATCTCATAAACTCTATCAAGCTCAAGGAGTTTTGGCTTCTTTTCGTGTATTTTCGTGTCTTCATTTCGTGGATTTCGTGGACGGGATTTTAAACCATCACCACGAAACTCAAGAAAGGAAGAAACGAAATCAGACGAAAGGAAAGCCAGAAACTGCGTCGTTATTCGTGAAGCAAGCCCAACTTTGCAAACAGTGCGAGCCGGCTTTCGATAAAGGCGGGAAGTTCTAGCAACCTTTGATCACGATCGGCCTCGTTAAATTTTATACGCCGCGAGAACTCAGCAACAAGTGCCTCGCGGTCACGTGTTCCGTCGCAAAGGAGAAGCAACAGCCGCATAGGATCGCCTTCGGGCCGCAGGTTCATTCCGGAAAGGGCGGTGATATCGGAGCAGTTTTTTCTTATCTGCCATTGAACGAAACTGCTTGTCCGGGGCCTTTCGCCCGGCTTGTCGGTGAAGGGTTGGCGAGATCGGTGCAGATAGATAAATCCTTTTTTGAATAGATCAAGCAGATCAGCCGCCGCGTTGGCAACGTCGTCCGCAGAGGCTTGCCCTGACAGCTGCGAAGCCCTTGCCATAAGTTCTTCGAATTCAAGCGGTTTCGACCACGCTTCCTGCAAGGCTACAAGGGCGGCCTTTGTTAGAGGATCATCGACCGTGATCTCCGTCTCATCAAGCCCCTTGAAAACTTCGGCGGACCGGGAACGAACATCGGGTTTATCGGCGACCGGCTCGGCCTGTGACGCGAGAAAAAATGAGCGCAAGATATCCGGCCCGGCATGCCTGTCGAGCGAAATATTGTCGCGGCAAACTAGCGAACTGCGAAACGGACGGCCGCGAATAAAGTCGGTGAATTGTTCACGGCGGACAATGTCATCGCCGAGTTCGTCAAGTTTAGCCGCGATCTGCGGCCGAAGGTTCGATTCGGCCCAATAAGCATCGACTTCCGATAAGAATTGCAGCCCATGCGGTTTGAGCAGATCGTTAAATTCGTGAAAGTAAAATGGCCGGTTCAATGAGGCGAAATCGTCGTGAAAGATGTTTTCGACGGTACGCTGTGAATATTGGGCAAGTTCGGCATTGATCACGGTTTGATAGGCCGTTCCTTTTTCAGCGGCAAAGTTCAGAAAGCCAAGATATTGAACGCCCGCCGCGACCCTTTGCATTGGGTCCGCGATCTCGGCCGTGTAGTACTTCATCATATCCCACAGCATCTCGCGCACTTTGCAGCCCGGATACGCGTTGTAGCTTATATAGCCGACGCCTTGCGGTGCGAGGCATTCGGCGTAGATCTCAAGTACCCTGGTTCGCACTGGGTCCGGCACCCACGAGAAAAGGCCGTGGGCAACAATGTAATCAAACTCGCCGAACTGCTCGCGGGTAAAATTCATTACGTCATCGCAGACGAATGAGAGGTTGTCGAGTTTCAGTTCCATGGCGGCTTGCCTGGCCGCGCCACTATGGACGTTCGACAGGTCGATCCC
>CAUJFK010000110.1 GCA_963169175.1 Acidobacteriota bacterium
ATCGAACCCCTGACCTCGGCATTGCGAACGCCGCGCTCTCCCAGCTGTGCTACATCCCCAAAACAAACGCCATTATGCCACGTTGTGCGGAAAACGCAAGGATTCGGCCCGTATGGCCCGGGCCGCCAGGCCTCGCTGGCCAACAAAACCGGCCAACAAAATTTTTCTTGAATTATCCCGGTGCATTAGGCAGAATAGATTAAGCGTTCCTAAAGTGCCTGCCTGGGCACAAGCGCTGAAATCAAAAATCGCGTTCCTCACTTTGCTTGCTTCGGCACCCTCCTCATGGATAATGGAGTATAGTCCCAAACTTGATCCACTCACATTTCAAGGAAAAACAACGCATATGTATAAAACACTCCTGCTTATGGGGCTTTTTTGCCTCTCTATCTCCGCAAAGACCATTGACATCAAGGATTACGCTACGCCGAACGACGGCCTTAACGATCGTCCAGGCTTCCAGGCGGCGGCCGATGAGCTCAGAACCAGCGGCGGCGGCACGCTTATCATCAGTGAAGGAACCTGGGATATCGGCGATGCAGCCATTCTTTTTATCGGAAACTACGTCTCATACAAGATAGTTGGTGACAAAGGTTCCATTATCCGCATCGCAAGCGCGCCGAATTTTTCTTCGTTCGAAGTCGGAAATGCGAATTCGTTTGAGATGCGCGATCTCGTTTTCATCGGCGGCACGAACGGTGTCGACACTGCGTCGATACTAAATGCTAACTACACTGGACAGGTTCTGGTGAAGGGGTGCCGCGTCTTCGGCGTGTATGGTGCATATGCACTGTTCTATACCTCGAACGTGGACGCCGTGTACGAAGGCAACCAGTTCGATGGATCGGGGTCAAACCTCGCGGTCATCGCGGCCGGCGGCGGCGGATTTCGTTCGCTCACGGTTCGCAACAACACTTTCTTTGACTACGCAAATTTCAACGGCGGCTACTATTCGAAGCCAGGTTCAACACCGGCTTGGATCCGGGTAGAACCGACCGACGAGCAACTTGTCAACGCCGCATGGGGTTCGACTGTTATCATCGACAACAATCGCCTCGACGAAGGTGCCGTAAATGCCATTTCGATAAAGAATGTCCGCAATTTGCAGATCAGGAACATCGCTGTGAACGTGAGCGGGACAACACCTGGGGCGGGCATCGTGCTGGACAACGTAAAGTACGGGTCTGTTATAAATTCGGTCTTTGGTTATGTGCAGGCAAGGAGGCCCGCACTGGTGCTGCGGAACGAATCAAATGTCGAGATATCAAAACTGGACTTTGGCGGCGGAGTTTATCTTGGGACCTTCGATAGATCAAGCAGGCTCGTGCCGGTTGGACTCTGTACAGGTTGCTCAGTCAAACCCCTGAATGGAGGAGGCAGCGGAAGCGGAAGCAAATGATCCGTTCCAAGTTACACCCCGGGTGGATGTACTGCCTGACCAGTAATGGTTACTGCACCCCGACGGGCAAAAGCGATCCTTTCGGATCCGAAGCAAAGGCGTAGCCGTCCTCGATCTTGCCGATCAGGCCGTGAAAACTGATATCCTCACCCGAGACGACAACGACAACATCGCCGGGGCTCACCATTTTCTCGTCAACGGGAAACTTGATGATCGTAGCGTTTCCGTTGTCATGGGCAACGGCCTCAAACTCAAAGGAATCGGTGTTGAAACTCAGTGTCTGGCAAAATGCGACTTCCATACGGAGAGTATAGCCTTTCCGGGCCCGGCGACGCTACTCGCCGCATCTATTCTTCTTAAGGCCGGTGTTCTTTCCCGGCGTAGGCTGGTTTACCCGAGTAAAAACTCGACGGTGATCGCATCGTGATCAGACAGGGGAGTTCCGTCCGGGTCATACAACTCCCCGATCGTTCTGGGAGTCGTGCCGCCCGCAACCCGAATGCCTTTGCCCGCAAACCAGTCCAAACGGCCTGACACCCTGCCGCCAACCCGATTCGCCGCCCAGAAAATGAACGGAAAACACCATTCGGGCACCCAGTCGCGGAGGTTGGTGTTTTTTTCAATGCTCTCAACATGATAATGAAGCGTTCCCTCGCCTACGTTGTTCAATGCCCGGAACTCGTAGCCGCGCGATTCCAGATCGGCAAAAAGCGGCCGCTCGAAATATCTTTCCGGATGCGGCAGATGCCGTGTCGCAACCCGCTTCGGCCCCATAAAGACCCGCCGCCAGTAACCCATTATCGCCCGCGTTGAATTCTGCGAATTAAAGGTAGTCGTGTTCCAATCGCCGCCAAGCAGCGTCGGGAGCGGCGCGAGCGTGTCCAGATGATCGAGAATGATCTTGATCTGGCGCCGCCGGTGCGAACGTGAACAGTGGGCGTCCAAATGGATGCTCACGGCGCGGAAGGCTCCGGCCGGGTGCTCAATGTCGGCAAATAAGGCCCGCAGGAAACCCAGACGCTTTTCCTTGCCCCACATCTTGTCCTTGCCGTTCGGAAGCGGAATAGCATGAACATTTCGCATTGGCCATTTTGAGAACATTGCCAGGCCGTGGATAGACAGCGTATTCTCGCCTTCCATCGCCGCTTCGACGCCGCTTCCCTTTTGAAGCGCGATATAAACGGGCGCAAATGCATAATTGAGATCCAACCGTTCGGCGAGTTCGCGGGCGACAAACCGGTTACCGCTCCGCGCCATTCCGTGATCAAGTTCGGTGAGAAGCAAAAGATCCTTACCCTTGAGTTCGGCCCGGTTTTGCAGAGCGTCCGCAATGCCTTCGAACATGAGTCCACGTTCGATGTTCCATGCAACCGCCGAAATGTCAGAACGTGGAGCGATATTGCCTGGGTTTCGCTCTTCCGTCACGTCCAGGAACCCAGTCGGTACCGCTTCCGGTTCTGATTCGACGACCACCGCATTCAGGATGCGCTCCGCATCGTCGCGCACCTTCCCGAGGATCGGTGACGCAGCCAGTTCGGCGGTCGATTCGAATTTCACGAGTTCAGGAAAGTATCGGTTCAGGGCATGCTCGAGCAGTTCCGGCGGGCCGATCTGAGCAACTGCCGGGTTGTTGAACAACGTTTCGAGTGACATAGGAAAGCCATAGCATACGAAACCATACGTTTTGTGTCTATTGGCACAGGATACTGAGAGACTTGCTCGGATTAGAAAATGGCTGACAGCTCAAAGCTGAGGGCTTATAGCCGTAAGTATATTTCTAGTGGACCGTGACAATTGAATCACGACTACTTTTGTGATCTTTGTGTCTTCAACTTGGCGATCTTTGTGTTAAAAAAAAAACCGCTAGACACAAAGGCCGCAAAGGGCGGACACAAAGCTCACAAAGAAAATGAGATCCGCAAGAAACTACTTGCAAAATATCTGTTACAGGCCACTAGTCGTCATACCGTTCCTTCGCTGGCGCGACGGCTAAAAAATCGGATGAGATACGTTCGCTATACAAAGCCAGCAGTTGCTCAAGGCGTTTTTCTTTTTTGGAGTAAAAGATCATTCCAACGTGCTTGGGCTTTGACACGCGGTAAACGATCTCTTCGTCCGTGTAGTGAGACGTGTCCGGGTGATCCTGATTTGCAAGTGCCAGCGCGACGCCGGCAAAATCCTTTCGGAGTTTTGGCAATTTGTAAGGATCTTCGTCGGTCGTGGTCTCGAGTTTCGCCCATTCGCGCCACAGGTTGAAGTTGCAGGCGTGTTCGAGCACATTCGCGATGTACGCTCCTCCGACACGACAGGCCACTTCCAGCAGATAAAACTTACCGTTATCAGCGCTCTGCAAAAACTCCGCGTGAGAAACGCCGCGTTCGTATTTGAAAGCTTCGAGAAGTTTCTTGTTCAGGCTCTCAAGTTGCTTCCGTTCGTTTGACTTGTACGGCACGATCGACGTTGTGAAGACCCCGCCGTAATGCGAAACGCTGAACGGCGGTGTGCCGTATTTGCTTACGCCCGCGGCAAGTACCTTTCCGTCCTCAACGATCGAATCTACGTGATAAACATCCCCGGTGATAAATCGTTCGAGGACAAACTGAGACGGATGATCGCGCCAGTTATTTCGCTCATCAAGCTCCTTAAGCACACCCCACGCCTGCTCAGTGTCTCCGCATTTTCGGATACCGAATGCCGACACCTCGTAACGCGGTTTGATGATCCACGGTGCCGGGACCCGGCCGAGATACTCGCCGACCGCCTGCTGATTAAAAATGCCGGTGAATTCGGGGCACGGAATACCGGCGCGGCTGGCAATCTTGCGCATCGAAAGCTTGTCGCGAAAACGCAAGGCATGGGAACTGGTCATCCCGGCAAGCTGCAGGTGTTCGCGTGCACGGGCCGCAGTCATGACGTCAAATTCGTCAAGACCGACAACACGGTCGATCGATCGTGAACCGGCAATATTCGTGATCACGCGCACGTAATCCTCGATCGAGGCGTTGTCCTCCACCGTTCTCACATCGTTCAAGGCCGTCCACAG
>CAUJFK010000111.1 GCA_963169175.1 Acidobacteriota bacterium
CCGGGTTTGCTTACGCTGCGCGCACGCGATCTTCTCGAATCCGGTGACGTTGTCTTATATGACTACCTTGTCAGCCCCGAAATTCTGGAGCTTGTTCGGATCGGGGCCGAACTTATTTATGTCGGCAAGATCGGCGGTGCGCGGCAGACCTCGCAGGACGAGATCCACCGGCTGATGATCGAGTCGGCACGTCGGGGACGAAGCGTCGTTCGATTGAAAGGCGGCGATCCGTTCATCTTCGGCCGCGGCGGTGAAGAGGCGGAGGCCTTGCGTGATGCCGGTGTCGAATTTGAGATCGTGCCGGGCATCAGCTCGGCATTCGCGGCGGCGGCCTATGCGGGCATCCCGCTTACCCATCGCGGTGTTTCGGCATCGGTGGCCGTTACGACCGGAGTCCGTGTGGGTGCCAAGGCCGATCTGGGTGTCAATGCCGATACGCTTGTCATTCTGATGGGCGTTGCCGATCTCAGACAGATCGCCATTGACCTCATCAAGGCCGGCCGACGGGCGGAGACGCCGGTCGCGGTAATTCGATCGGCAACGAACAAACAGCAATCCGTCGTCACTGGAACTCTGCGGACGATCGTCGATGCGGTCGAATCAGCAGGCCTTCGGGCTCCGGCCGTGATCGTGGTCGGTGAGGTTGTGCATCTGCGGGAAACATTAAAGTGGTTCGAGGGCGATCCGGCCAGGGCCCAAGCTGCCGCAGCGGGCGGAGGGGAGTTTTTTGGAGGAATTAGTCAATAGATCATGACAGGCGTAGAAACAGCGATCGAGGCAAAGTTGAATGACGACGAAATTGAAAAACTGGGAACGCAGTTTGAAAAGGCCGCGCCGGAAACAGTTCTACATTGGGCGCTACAAAGATTTGGGAAAGGTGTCGCTCTCGCGACCGGGTTCGGTCCGGAGGGCTGCGTGCTGGTTCATCTGCTTGCAGGCATTGAACCAAACGCTCGCATTTTCTATCTCGATACGGACCTGCTCTTCGACAGGACGTATGATCTCCGGCACCGGCTTGAAGATCGCTATCGTGTCCGTTTCGAGCGTAAAACAGCTGAATTATCTCTAGAGGACCAGGCGGAGCGTTTTGGCGAAAAGCTTTGGCAAACGGATCCCGACCAATGCTGCATTCTGCGAAAGGTACAGCCGCTGACGCGGATGCTCTCAGGGCTGGACGCGTGGATCACAGCCATTCGCCGCGACCAAACTGCGGACCGTGCGGACGCAAAGATCGTTGAGCTAGATAAGAAATTCGGGATCGTAAAGATCAACCCGCTTGCGGCCTGGTCGTCGGGGGATGTTTGGAAATTTATCGCGGAGAACGACGTTCCATACAACAAGCTCCACGACGAGGGCTATCCGTCGATCGGCTGCCGGCCGTGTACAAGTTTTGTTCAGATAGGTGAGGACCAGAGAAGCGGCCGCTGGAGGGGAAGTGAAAAGACCGAATGCGGATTGCATAGATAGACAAGGTTGGTAACGAAAATTGATGGACTATAACAGGTAATTTGCACGTTTCTTCTCTTTGCGAACTTTGTGTTAACGGTTTTTTTAACACAACGAGCACAAAAGTACTTGCGATCGAATCGGTACAGTCCACGAGATCATAGAACAAACGAGGAATTAAAAATATGAAATTGACACGCCCACACGGCGGCGAACTAGTTAATCGCGAGGTAACCGGCCTTGACCGGGAACAATTGATACAGGGATCCACTGAGCTTCCTAAGCTTTCGCTAAGCCCGCGCGAGATATCCGATCTTGAGATGATCGCAAACGGTGCATTTTCGCCGCTCGAGGGTTTTCTTGGCGAAGCGGATTACCGTTCAGTTCGGACAAATATGCGTCTTGCGAACGGAATAGCGTGGTCGATACCCGTAACGCTTTCGGCTTCGGATAAACAAGCGAAAGCGTTTCGTGAAGGCCATGACATCGCGCTTTATCAGGGCGACGATCATCTGCTCGGTATTCTTCATCTCGAAGAAAAATATCAATACGACAAGCAGCGTGAGGCCGAGCTTGTTTACCGGACGACCGATGAGTCACATCCCGGCGTAAAGGCCTTGTACGAGCAGGGCGAATGGCTGCTTGGCGGCAAGATCAGCCTGATAGATCGACAGCGGAACATTACGTTTCCGACCTATCGCCGCGATCCGGCCGAGACGCGTTCGCTGTTTCGCCAGCGCGGATGGCGTCGGGTCGTTGCGTTTCAAACGCGCAATCCGGTGCATCGGGCGCATGAATACATCCAGAAATGTGCACTTGAAATTGCGGACGGGCTGCTGCTGCATCCGCTGGTTGGCGAGACGAAATCCGACGACGTGCCGGCTTCGGTGCGCATAAAGTCTTACGAAACGATACTTGAGAAGTATTATCCCGCCACCCGCACTATTCTTTCGGTAATGCCCGCGGCGATGCGTTACGCCGGGCCGCGCGAGGCGGTGTTTCATGCGTTGATCCGTAAAAACTACGGCTGTTCACATTTCATAATCGGCCGTGATCACGCCGGCGTCGGAAATTATTACGGCACCTACGACGCCCATCACATATTCGATGAGTTTGAACCGGAGGAACTTGGCCTGACGCCACTTTTCTTTGATCACACCTTCTTTTGTCGTTCGTGCGGGTCGATGGCATCGACCAAAACATGCCCGCATTTGGCGGTCGATCATGTGACGCTTTCGGGAACAAAGGTGCGTGAACTGCTGAGCGCCGGCGAATTGCCGCCGGTCGAGTTTTCGCGGCCCGAAGTGGCGCAGGTTTTGATAGAGGCCCAAAGGGCAAACGGTAAAGCGGCTGGAAAGTCAGCCTGAAAATATAGGGACGAGGAATCATACATGGCAAATAAGAATGGGTTTACTTTGTGGTTAACAGGACTTTCGGGAGCGGGCAAATCGACGCTTGCATTGGACCTGAAGAACAAATTGCTTGAACGCGGAGTTGAAATAGAACTTCTCGATGGAGATGAGGTGCGGACAAATCTTTCGAAAGATCTGGGCTTTTCGAAAGAAGATCGCGATACGAATATTCGCCGTATTGGATACGTTTCGCGGTTGCTGGCCCGCAACGGCGTGGGTGTTATCTCGGCGGCGATATCGCCTTACCGCGAGGTCAGGGACGAGGTTCGCGCCGAAACGGAAAAGGACGGTGCGGCGTTTATCGAGGTGTTCGTAAAATGCCCGATCGATGTTCTGGCAGAGCGCGACGTAAAGGGACTGTATAAAAAAGCTCTGGCCGGTGAGATCAAGGAGTTTACCGGTGTTTCAGACCCGTACGAAGATCCGCTGCGTCCTGACATCACGGTCGAAACGGATCGCGAAACGGTTGACCAAAGTTCGCGCAAGATACTCGTTGAATTGGAACGGCTGGGTTTCCTCAACGGAAGCGTCGGCAATGTAAATTACACCTTAGCAGCAGCAAGGAGATAAAAAATGGCAATTAGATTAGGAGATACCGCGCCGGATTTTACGGCAGAAACAACGGAAGGAACGATAAAGTTTCATGAATGGCTCGGTGATGCCTGGGGCATTTTATTCTCGCACCCGAAAGATTATACGCCGGTGTGCACGACCGAGTTAGGCGAGGCCGCACGGCTCAAACCGGAATTCAACAGGCGAGGCGTAAAAATTATCGGCCTTAGTGTAGATCCGCTCGACGAGCACGACGGCTGGGCAAAGGATATAGAAGAAACACAAGGGATGGCATTGAATTTTCCTGTTATAGCCGACGGCGAACGGGCTGTGTCAAACCTTTACGAAATGATCCACCCGAACGCTAGCGAAACGTTCACGGTCCGTTCGGTGTTTGTGATCGGCCCCGATAAAGAGGTGAAGCTCACTCTCACATATCCGGCAAGCACGGGACGGAACTTTGATGAGCTGCTTCGTGTGATCGACTCACTTCAGCTAACGGCAAATTACAGCGTGGCGACGCCGGTCAATTGGAATAACGGCGACGACGTGATCATCGCTATATCTGTTTCCGATGAAGACGCGAAGGAGGAATTTCCAAGCGGCTGGACAACCGTAAAGCCGTATCTTCGTTTGACCAAGCAGCCGGATAAGGCGGCCGCGGCAGCGAGCGAGCAATGATAAGTAGAGCCGAGACAATTTGCTCCAAGTTCCACATCGTGCCGTCATGGGCAAGCGGTCTGCCAAGACTGTTTGTTGCCGGCGTAACGCACCGGAGCGGGTCGATCGCGGCCCTTGAATCGGTGCATTTGGCGGATGATGAGATCCGAGAGTTGATGGCCCGGATAATGCGCCGCCTGGACGAATGCGTGATCGTCTCCACCTGCAATCGCACGGAGATCTATGGCGTTGGCACCGGGCGGCCTTTCCAATCGTGTCTGGATGAACTTGTCGAGTTTAAGCGTGCCGAGGGAATCGTTAAAGCGGATGAAATGTTTGCGTTTACCGGCGAAAAGGCGGTTCGCCACCTTTTCCGTGTCGCGGCGAGTGTCGATTCAAAGATCATTGGGGATTCGCAGATCCTCGGCCAGCTTCGCGATGCATATGCAGTTGCAAAAGAATGCAGTGCTGCCGGCGGGCTGCTGAATCCGCTTTTCCAAAGCGCCTTCAAGTTGGGAAAGCGGGTACGCTCGGATACGGATATTCACCAGGGAGCCGTTTCGATTGCGGGAGCCGCTGTCGCCTTGGCCCAACGGATGTGCGGCCGGTTGACCGAGAAAACCGCACTTGTGATCGGGGCTGGAAAAACAGCGAGCCTCGCGGCGGAAAGTCTGATGAAGCGGGGCGTAGGAAAGCTCGTCATCGCAAATCGGACAACGTCGCGGGCCGAAGACATCACCGCGTGGTTAGCCCGTCACGAGGGAAAGCGGGTTGACGCAATTGGACTTTCGCGTATCAACGACGTACTGCCTGCGTCCGATATCGTAATAAGCGCGACCGCCGCAACGGAGCCGATCCTTTGCGAAGCGGATCTTGTGGGGCGTAAACGGCCAGTTTTGCTGATCGATATTGCGATGCCCCGCGACATCGCGCCGGAAGTGGACATGTGCCCGAATGTTGTGCTACGAAACCTTGCCGATCTGAACGATCTGATCGCCGGAAACTATCAAAGGAGGACAGCGGCCATGCCGGTTGTGGAAGGCTTGATCGAATCTGAGCTGGGCAGAGTTTTGAATACCTATCAATCAGCTTCTTTTTCCTACGGCCGATCACGAAGCGAGGTCTTTGCGACATGAAGCGAAGCATAGTATTCGGCACGCGCGGGAGCGATCTGGCACTGTGGCAAACCGAGTTTGTTAAAGAGGCCCTGGCGAAACATTATCCGGAATTGGGATTTGAAGTTCGCGTTATCGAGACCGCGGGCGATCGAATCCTCGACACGGCAATTTCAAAGATCGGCGGCCCCGGGCTTTTTGCGACTGAGATCGAAGACGCTTTGCTTGCGGGTGAGATCGACCTGGCAGTTCATAGTTTGAAGGATCTGCCGACGGTTCAACCGGACGGCTTAACGGTAGCCGCGGTCGTTGTCCGTGAGATGCCGAACGAGGTGTTCATCTCGAAAACGTATTCGTCGATCCACGACCTGCCGGCCGATGCGGTGGTGGCGACCGGCAGCCTGCGGCGACGTAGCCAATTGCTGAATCACCGGCCAGATCTGCGAACGGTCGAGATCCGCGGGAATGTACCGACGCGGATAGCTAAAGTTTATGATCGCGAGGTTGGCGGGCTGATCCTGGCATTCGCGGGTGTTCATCGGCTTGGTATGGACAAGTATATTCGACATATCGTCCCGACTGAAACGATCCTGCCTTCGGCGGGGCAAGCCGCTATTGCTGTTGAAATTCGCAAAGATGACACGGAACTGGCAGTGATCGTTTCTGCGATCAATGACCTATCAATCGCGAAATGTGTTTCCGCCGAAAGAGCATTTCTGCATCGGCTCGACGGCGGATGTCAGGCGCCGATCGGGGCCCTTGCGACACTAGATGGTGACGATATTCTGGTGCGTGGTTTTGCGGGCGACCTGGACGGGACAGAGGTTATCCGCGGGTCGCTGCGCGGGAATGCGGCGGAACCGAATATCGTTGGGACCGCGCTTGCGGAAATTTTCGAAGACAAAGGAGCAGAAAGGATCCTGGAGAAAGCAAGGAACGATCTTGCCGCATCGGACCTGGAGGTAATTTGATGAACGTGTTGGTAATCCGTGAGTTTGAGAATTTTAGCAGAATGCTGATAGCGGGCGACGCGACGGTGATCAATTGCCCGACAATTCGGACCTCGCAGACAGAAGACGTTTTGGACCTCGAAGACAAGCTGAAGCGGCTTGACTCGTTCGACGGCATCTTTCTGACCAGCCGAAAGGCTGCGGAGATATTCCGAAAAAAGCATCGTGAATACAACCTTCGTTTTCGCGGGAGGGTTTACGTTTTTGGCAAGCGTGGTTTCAATGTTCTGAAGAACGAAGGTTTTGATCTATATGGCGACACCGCGGCGGGAACCGTGCAGGAAATGCTCGATGCAATAGCGCCTGCTAAACTTGCGAATAAGCGTTTCCTCATTATATGCGGCGAAAATGCTCTTCCTACGGTCGTTGATCATCTATCGCCGATCGCGACGGTCGAGAGAACGGTGGTTTATCGCACCGAAACGATGCTGGTCGGGCCGGCACTGCGGGAAAAGGTCGTGACGCTTGCGAAACGTGGTGAGATCGCGCTCGCATGCTTTTTTAGCCCGAGCGGCGCGGCGAGTTTCCTCAGCCAGTTCGGTGCCGGCCTCTTGTGCGGCACCAAGGTCGCTGTGATCGGCAAAACAACAGCAGAATATTTTGCGCGAGCAAATATTCGCGTTGACCTCATATCAGAAAAGCCCGACGCCGCGGACCTCGCAAACGCTGTGCTTAAGTTTCAGCGGTTTAGATCATTGACGACCGCGGTGCATTAATAAATGAGTAACTTTATCCATCCGGATTTCCCAGTGTCGCGGCCCCGACGCCTTCGGCGCACTGCGGTCTTGCGAGATATGCTCCGCGAGACGCGGCTCGCAAAAAGCGATCTGATCTTTCCGCTATTCGTCACCACAGGCGAAAATGTAAAGCGTGAGATCGCTGCGATGCCGGGCATTTATCACCTCTCGATCGACAATGTTCTGCGCGAATGCGAGGAGCTTTTGTCGCTCGGGATCAATTCTATTTTGTTGTTTGGAATTCCAGCGGTGAAAGATGAGACCGGTTCGGCGGCGATCGCAACAGACGGGATCGTGCAGACCGCGGTACGTGCGATCAAATATCGCTTTCCCGAGATGGCTGTTGTTACCGATGTGTGTTTGTGCGCATATACTACGCACGGCCATTGCGGCGTGATCCGCGACGGCGAGGTCGTGAACGATGAATCGCTCGAACTGATCGCCGAACAGGCGCTGTCGCATGCACAAAGCGGCGCCGACATTGTCGCGCCATCGGACATGATGGACGGCCGTGTCGCGGCGATCCGGGCGAAACTCGACGAGAGCGGGTTTGCGAACACGGCGATCATGGCATATTCGGCAAAGTTCGCGTCGGCATTCTATGGGCCGTTTCGTCAGGCCGCAGATTCGGCTCCGCAATTTGGCGATCGAAGATCGTACCAGATGGACGCGGCCAATGCCGATGAAGCCATCCGTGAGATCGCCCTCGATATTCACGAGGGAGCAGATATCGTTATGGTCAAGCCGGCGTTGGCGTATCTCGACATCGTCCGGCGGACAAAGGATGAGTTTAATATTCCGGTCGCGGCCTACAATGTGAGCGGGGAATATTCGATGATCAAGGCGGCGGCGGAACGCGGTTGGATCGACGGCACGGCGGCGATTATGGAAGCCTTAACGTCGATCAAGCGGGCCGGGGCGGACGTAATTATCACATACTTTGCAAAAGAAGCGGCAGCGGAATTGGATAAATGAATACGGCTACGAGTAAACAACTATTTGCTGAGGCAAAACTGCATATACCTGGCGGCGTAAACTCGCCCGTCCGTGCATTTAACGCTGTCGGCGGTGAACCGCTGTACATCAAGAAAGCGAAAGGCCCGCGTTTGTGGGACGCGGACGATAATGAGTTTATCGATTACGTTGGTGCCTGGGGGCCGATGATACTTGGGCACGCGCATGATCGGGTTGTCGAGGCCGTCAAACGAGCGGTGGAGGACGGAACAACCTTTGGCTCATGCTGCGAACAGGAGATCGAACTTGCCAGGTTGATAAAACACTTCGTGCCGTCGGTCGAATCGGTGAGGATGGTAAACTCCGGCACCGAGGCGACAATGAGCGCTATGCGTCTTGCTCGGGCCTTTACCGGACGCGACAAGATCGTCAAGTTCGAAGGCTGCTATCACGGCCACGGCGATTCGTTTTTGATCAAAGCCGGGTCGGGTATTGCGACGCTCTGCCTGCCGGACAGCCCGGGCGTAACGCGTTCCTCGGCGAGCGATACGGTTACCGCTCGTTTCAACGACATTGGGTCGGTCCAACGTGTTATTGAGCGGCATAAAGGCACGGTCGCCGCGGTTTTTATCGAACCGGTCGCTGGCAACATGGGCTGTGTCCCGGCTAATCGAAATTTCCTGAAGGCCCTGCGTGAAATTTGTACTCAGGAAAAGATCATTCTGATCTTTGACGAGGTGATGACGGGATTTCGGCTTGCACGCGGCGGGGCGCAGCAGATCTTTGGCGTCACCCCCGACCTTACGACGTTTGGCAAGATCATCGGCGGCGGTTTGCCCGTCGGTGCCTACGGCGGCCGCCGCGAGATCATGGAGATGGCCGCACCAGCGGGGCCGGTTTATCAGGCCGGGACGTTCTCAGGCAACCCGGTCACGATGACGGCGGGTATCGAAACTTTAAGGATAATTGACGAAACGCCAGAGTTTTATGACCGGCTTGAAGAAAAAGGAAAATACCTGGCCGACGGCATGGAGAGTGCATTGAATGAGGCGGGCCGTAAATATACCTTAAACCGCGTGGGCTCGATGTTCACACTGTTTTTTACCGAGAATGCTATCACTGATTTTGATTCTGCGAAGACCGCGGACACCACGATGTTTGCCTCTTTTTTCCAATCGATGCTCGCCAACGGAATATATTTGCCTCCATCCCAATTCGAATCTGCGTTCGTCTCGGCCGCACACGATAAGGCAGACCTTAACGAAACGCTGTCGGCGATCACCCGATCCTTCGTAAGTATCAACTCCTAACAAGATCATTAATGTTTTTGGGTTTTGGGCTGAAGGATCAGTCAGATATATCTGAAAGACCAGCGCGGACGGCGCTGAGGTGCGAAACCGTTGGAAACACTTACACAATTCGCGTGAAAACACCGTCGCCCTACCCTGATCGATCTTATAAACTATAATCGCATAGTCGTTAACGGAAATGTGCATTGTGGGGATCGGATGCTGGAGATAAAGCAGAGGTCCGGTGTTGGATATTTTAAAACGAGGATCAGGCCGAGGACGGTTTGACCATGAGCAGCCGGGTCACTTGTTTCGGGTAATGGAGGCGCTGAGGTACCAAGGTCCATGAAGGTTTTGATCGCTTACGATGGCTCGGGATACTCGCGAAATAGCCTGGATGACCTGCGGCGGGCTGGCTTGCCCGACAAGGCAAAGGCCGTGATCATATCAGTTTCCGAAGTGTGGCTTCGAGCGAAGCTAGGGGAATTCAATAGCGATGCGGCACAAGACAACGAGATCCTCGATTATATCCGCAAACACTCCGAGCAAATAGATAGAAGTCTTTCAGAGACGAATGAGGTCCTGATCGAAGCAAGGACTGAACTGCAAGATCATTTCCCCGGCTGGACGATCAAAGTTGAATCCGCAATAGGCTCGCCCGCACAAATGATCCTGCAAAGGTCCGCGGCGTTACGGCCGGACCTGATCGTAATTGGCCCCCGAGGGCTTTCCTCCGCAAGCAGATCCGGGTTGGGAAGCATTGCGCAGAACGTTATTTCATACACCCCATTCTCAGTGCGTATTGGCCGAAGAGGCCCGGTAAGCGATAGCGACCAGCCAAAAATCGTCATTTGTTTTGATGGTTCGCCGTGCTCAGTAGAAGCGGTCGATACGGTCGCACTACGAAACTGGCACGGCCATCCGGAGGTTCGCCTGCTGGTCGTGACAGACCCATTGGACGCATTGATCCCAGGAAGGGCCTTTCGCGTGGTCCCGGGTATTCCGGAAAATAGGACGAGAGGCGAAGAAAAATGGGCTAAAGCTTTAGCTGAACGGGCTTTATGTACACTTCGGGACGCAGGCTTGACGGCTTCGATGCAAACATACAGCGGTAACCCCCGGATCATTCTGGTCAATGAGTCGCACGAATGGAAGGCTGACGCGATATTCGTTGGAATGAACTCCCGACGATCACATTGGCTGGGCTGCGTGGCATCGGCCGTTGCGTCACGCTCTTCCTGTTCAGTCGAGATCATTTCAAGAAAAGTTACTGATGCATCCGGAGACAAATGGAAACAATGACGAGATCAACTCACGGAATATCCGGCATACTTCGAAATTTGGTTAAACCCGGAAATATTGAACAACCAATTCGCGGCGAGATCTACAGCGCGGAAAAATTTGAACAGTTTGCCGCGGCACTTGCCAAAGAGCATAAGGCCGCAGACCAGCCAAAAAGATATAAATTGCTGCGTCCACGCCTTAAAGATAATGGCAAGGTCCTGCTTGGAGCGTACTATTCATTGGCAAACGCAATTCGTGAAGAGCGATCGGTCTCGCCGGCGGCGGAATGGTTGGTTGACAACTTTCATATTGTTGAAGAACAGCTTCGTGAGATCCACGAAGATCTGCCGCCGGGTTACTATCGTGAATTGCCAAAACTTGCAAACGGCGAATTTGCGGGTTATCCGCGTATTTATGCCATCGCGATTTCGATCATCGCCCACACCGACAGTCGGCTCGATGTCGAAGCCCTTGAAAGATTCCTTCGATCCTACCAGGCAGTCACGCCGCTGACGATCGGTGAACTTTGGGCGATCGCCATCACGCTCAGGATCGTTCTTATTGAAAACCTGCGCCGGTTTGCCTGGCGGATAATTCAGTCGCGTGACGCTCGCGAAGAAGCAGAGAAGCTGGCCGACGAGCTGATGGAAATTGCCGGCAAACGGCCCGAAGAGGTTCTGCAGTTTGTTACCCAACACCTCGACAAACGAACAGAATTCGAGACTGCTTTTGTCGAACGGTTTACGTGCCAGCTGCGCGACCGAGACCTGGCCATCGCGCCCGCCTATGAATGGTTGGCAAACAAACTGCAGGAGCGCGGCTCGAGCATCGAGATGTCGGTTGAGACCGAGTACCAGCTGCAGGCGGTCGCGCAGGTGACGGTCGGCAACATTATCACGAGCATGCGGCTCCTCTCGACGATCGATTGGAGAACATTCTTTGAGAGCGTCAGTTTAATAGACCCGCTTTTTAGCAAAGACCCCGCAAAGATCTATTCGAAGATGACGTTCGGTACGCGCAACCGTTACCGTGAGGTGGTTGAGCGAATTGCAAGGCGCACCAAAGTGGATGAGCTGAAGGTTGCACGGAAAGTCGTCGAAAAGTCCCTCGCCTCCCGCCGCCGCGATGCCTCAGACCGGCGTCGTTCGCACATTGGATTTTATTTAATAGATAAAGGTGTCTCGGAGATCGAGAAAGAATTCCAATATCGTCCTGAGATAGCGGAAAAGGCCGTTTTTTTCATTTTGCGGCATCCTAACTTTTCTTACCTCGGATCGACAGCCGTATTGACGGCACTGGTCGTTCTGCTTTTGGCTTACTCGGCCGCCTATCTCGGGGCGGGCCTGCCGTTGACCATCGCGTTTGCGGTGCTTTCTATCATTCCGGCCAGCGATCTGGCACTTAGCGTTCTAAATTGGGATTTTGCACGAATGGTCCCGCCGCGCATACTTCCGCAAATAGATACAACAACGGGCATTCCTGACGAAGCGCGAACGTTTGTCGTAATTCCTACCCTTTTGTCCAGTCCATCTGTTGTTGCAGAGTTACTTGAAAAACTGGAGGTCTATAGTCTTGCGAATCAGGACAGCAACTTATACTTTGCCTTGCTCACTGACCTTTCAGATGCTTCGGCTGAGGAACTGACGAAAGATTCAGAGATCATTGAAGCGGCCCGTGACGGGATCAAAGCATTAAATCAAAAATATGAGCAGACAAAGTATGAAAAATTCTATCTCTTTCACCGCCGGCGCCAATGGAACGAAGGCGAGCAAAAGTGGATGGGGTCGGAACGGAAACGCGGCAAACTCGAAGAGTTTAATAAATTGCTGCGGGGCGACGGAGAAACGAGTTACACGGGGGTTAGCGCTGACAAGAAATTTCTAAAACAGATCAAGTATGTCATCACGCTTGATTCTGACACGCAATTACCGCGCGATGCCGCGCACAGCCTGATCGGTATTGCGGTGCATCCGCTCAATCGTCCAAAATTTGACGAAACCTTGCGGCGGGTTACTCAAGGCTATGCGATTCTGCAGCCGCGTATAAGCATTTCCTTGCAAAGTGCATCACGTTCCTATTTTGCACGGATCTTTTCTGGGAATACCGGCATTGATCCATATACAACAGCTGCCTCAGACGTTTACCAAGATCTGTTTGGAGAGGGTAGTTTTGTTGGTAAAGGCCTCTATGATGTTGATGCGTTTCGTGCGGCGCTAAAGGGTCGGGTACCTGAGAATTCTCTTCTTAGCCACGATCTTTTCGAAGGCCTGTACGCCCGTTGCGGGTTGGTGTCCGATGTTGAATTGCTCGACGATTTTCCGGCCCATTTTGACAGCTTTACAGAGCGATCGCATCGTTGGGTACGCGGTGACTGGCAAATTACCAGATGGATCCTTCCGTGGATAAAAAACGCGAATGGGAAAAGCGTGAGGAATGATCTATCCGTTATTTCGCGTTGGAAGATCCTTGATAATTTGCGGAGAAGTTTAGTTGCCCCGGCTATTTTTCTGTGGCTGCTGGCGGTATGGATAGTGATTCCAGGCTCGCCGCTTTTGTGGACGCTTTTTATTATTGTGGTGCTTGCGTTCCCGGTCTATGCACATCTCCAGACCAATCTATTGACGCATCCCCGCGGCATTCCGTGGACGAGCCATTTTTGGAGTGTCTTAGGTGACGTCCGGACAAACACGCTCCAGGTACTGTTTTTGATAGTGGTCCTTGCGCACCAGGCGTATTCAAATTGTGATGCCATCGTACGTACCGTTTACCGGAAGCTTATCTCACACAAAGCATTGTTGGAATGGAAAACGGCGGCCCAAAGCGAAAGAGAGCGTCCGCACGGCCAGGCGGCACTTTTGTGGTCAATGTGGGCCTCAACGCTTCTTTCAATGATCGCGGTACCGATCGTATTTTGGTTTCGCCCATCGGCCGGATTGGTTGCGGCACCATTTTTACTCCTTTGGGTCCTTGCGCCTTTCGTTGCCTACCGGATCAGTTTTAGGCCGCCGAGCAAACAGGTACCGCTGAGTATGGCCGATACCAGGATGGCGCGATCGATCGCCCGACGTACCTGGCGATTTTTTGAAACATTCGTCGGCGATGATTCAAATTGGCTTCCGCCTGACAACTTTCAGGAAGATCCGCAGCCAAAGGTCGCTCATCGGACCTCACCGACAAATATCGGCTTGTATCTCTTGTCCACGATTTCCGCGTATGACCTTGGTTATATCGGGATACTGGAGCTTATCGAGAGGCTCGGGTTTACGTTTGCCACCCTCGAAAAACTCGAAAAGATTCGCGGTCACTATTTTAATTGGTATGACACGCAATCGCTTGCTCCTCTTTCGCCACGCTATATCTCAACCGTCGATAGTGGAAATTTGGCGGGCCATCTGCTTGCGGTCAAACAAGCGGTTACCGAGATCGCGGGGCAAAAATTGTTTGGATCAGATGTAATTGATGGCTTGAGCGATACAGTCGAATTGATACGGGAAGAAGCGAAACAATTCAACATTGCCAGCAAGCGAACGGAGGCTGTGACCGTCAAGCAGTTTCAGGCCGAGATAGGTACATGTGTCCGGTTATTGGAGAGCGGGCCGCGCGACACACCCGGTGACTGGGTTAACCTATTTGACTCTCTGATCACACATGCCGTGGCCATCGGCGAC
>CAUJFK010000112.1 GCA_963169175.1 Acidobacteriota bacterium
AGCTGCACCAGCGTGCGAAGCGCTCCCGTAACCCTGGCTGTTTCCTCTTCGGTCAATACGGCCGCTCCGCGCAGCCCATGCGCATGTGCGATGCTCGCCTCAACGTCCGCTTCGAAAAGGCGAACATCGAACCCGAACGACCGGTTAAATCGTGCAAATGCCTCGTCCGGCTTGCCGGTGAACCGCCCGCCCCAAAGTGTTGGTGTGTCTGTCGTCATTCTTAGTCGCGCAAAATGCGATTTTATAGAATCCCAGGCTGAATTTACAAAAGCGGCGGTGTTTTCAGCCGAACAGCTTGATCCCGAATAATTCGAATATCTGGCCTGTAAGCATTATCGCCACTGCAAGGGTTATCATCGCAAAACTGCCCCACCCGAGGACATTATACGTCGGAGTGTTCTTCAGCTTGCCGGTCAAGCTCTCGTTATTGATCAAAAGCAATATAAAGACCAGGATGATAGGCAGCAGAACACCGTTTAATACCTGTATCCCGACGAGCAAGGGGAATATCGGCAGGTCCGGCGTCAACGCCACGACCGCCCCGAGAAGAATGAAAGCCGTAAACAGCCCAAAGAACACCTTGCCGCGGCGGTAGTCCAGGTTTACGCCCTTTGGAATTCCGAATGCCTCACTTATGGCATACGATGTCGCAAGCGGAAGAACGCCCCCCGCCAGCAGCGAGGCACCCAGCAGCCCGACACCGAACAATATGCCGGCAAAGCTGCCCGCCACCGGCTCAAGGGCCTTTGCCGCCTCGGCCGCGCTGGTGATATCGCGGTTTCCCGCCACGTAAAGCGTTGCAGCCGTTGCGATTATCATAGCGACGGACATTATGTTCGAGAAAATCGCACCGGCATAGGCATCAAGGCGTTCCTTGCCGTACGTCCTGCGTGACGCTCCGCGTTCGACCGTCGAGCTCTGCTGAAAGATCTGAATATACGGCGTAACGGTCGTCCCGAGCAGGCCAACGATAACAAAGATATATGCTGATTCAAACCGGAACGTAGGCACAAAAGCTCCGCGGGCAACCTCGCCCCAATCCGGTTTGCTGAGTATCGCCGCCACCGGATAGGCAAAGAAGACAAGTGTCATTAAGAGAAAGATCTTCTCGACTCGGGCGTAGGACCCAAAAATGACCAGGTACCAAAGTGCCGCAGCCGCTACCGGGACCGAGATGTATCGGCTAACGCCAAATAGCTCGGTCGCCGCACCGATACCGACGAATTCGCTGATCGTAACGCCGCCGTTCGCGACAATGATGATGGCGATCGCAAACAGCGTCCAGCCGATGCCAAACCGTTCGCGGATCAGGTCAAGCAGACCGCGGCCGGTTGCCGCGCCAAGCCGCGTGCACATTTCCTGGATAACGGCATAGGCGACCGTTACCACGATCATCACCCAGATCAGGTCATAACCGAATTTTGCACCGGCGGCGCTGTATGTTGCTACGCCGCCTGCATCGTTGCCTGCCGAAGTTGCGATCAGGCCCGGGCCGAGAATGAGCAGCCATTTCCAAGGGCCGCGCGGGCGACGTTTGATCCCGCGAAGATAGATGCTTCGGCCGCGGATGTTGGCCCAGATACCAACTGGACCTTCAGGCGTTCCGGTAGGCAGGCCGGCGATCTCAAGTTCGTCGATCGCCTCAAGCCCTTCGATCCCGCGTTCTCGCGAATTACTCATGAAAAGACCCTCAGTGTCTTTAGCGTGCTTGATGCCGGCAGCAAAAGATCGATAGCGGCATTTATAGTCATTGCGCCGATCAGTTTTCCATCCTCTTCAACAACGGGCATGGCGGCCAGCTGTCCGCCGACGATCCGATAGGCGGCATCGAGCGCCGGAGCAAAGGGTTCTAGCGGTGCGATGTACGGGTCCATAATATCGGCCAGTTTTCTTTCATCATCATCTGCGAGCAGATCTCTTAGCTTAATAGAACCACGGAGGCGGCCATCGCTTTCGACGATAAACATAAGCGAGACAAAATCGGTGTTCTCTAAGAGTTTCGCGACCTGTTTTTTTGCTTCGCCAACGGTCGCCTCGCATTCAAGCCGGACCATATTGTTTATCATCGCGCCGCCTACCGAATCCTGCGGATAACGGAGAAGCTGAACGATGCGGTCGCAGCTTTCTCGCGGCATGCGGCGCAGAACGTGCTTCAGGCGGCCCATGTGCATTCGGCCGACAAGGTCGGCCGCAAGGTCCGGGGACATTCGGCGAAGCAATTGCGACGCCTCCTCATTTTCAAGTTCGCCAATGACCTGTACTTGCCGCTGGATGGACATTGCCTGCATTACGTCCGCAGCCTTGTCATCGGGCAGGATCTTCAGCAGCTCGGCCGCATGCAGGTAGGGAACATAATCGGCAAGCTGGGCTATCTCGCCCGCCGGCAGCCTGCCAATACGCTGCCTGTAGCCCTCGCCGTTCTCGACCGCCTTTGGATCGCCGCGGAGGAATTCGACATATCTCCAGTCGTACAGTGTTTCTTTGTTCACCGGCCCGATCGCTCCGCCTGTGATCCGCCGCAGCATTGCTGAAATGCTCGCATCAACGGCCGTAAGGCGCAGCATGCCGCCCTCTTCTTCAAGCAAGAGGTCGTTCGCCCGTGTTGTTCGGCGGTTCAAAAGATCGATTATCAATGCATCGAGTATCTCGTGCTTGAGGAGAACTTCACGGTTGGCAGCTTCGCCTTCGGCAAGGTATGCCGCATTGAGATCATCCACCAGAATTTGCTTGCCTGGGCCGATCTGATCGACCTTGTCCCACGACAAGCGCAGCAACCGCTTGCCTTCAATAAAATGTATCTCGGTTACGGCCGGATAATCTTCCTCTAGAACAGCAAGCGCCAGATCGTCAAGCCTTGCCCGCCGGCCGCTGCGGTCAACAACGTGAAACCGCAGCAATTCTGAAAGCATTACCATACCCTTGTTCGTCCTTTAAATAAGCTTGCATTTAATTTACTTTATTAAGTTTGTATTGGAAATAGATTTTTAAACCAAACCAAGCATTCGAGAACGCTAGGTGAATCTCTGCGTTGCGATGTTTGCGGCTTGGTGGGAAAGTTTCAGTTTTATGCGGAGGCGGGTTGGCCTCAGAGTGAGATGGAAAAAACGATCAATAAAGTAGTGCTCGCCTATTCGGGCGGGTTGGATACATCGGCAATGCTGCTGTGGCTGAAGGAAACATACGGCTGCGAGGTTGTTTGCTACTGCGCCGATGTCGGCCAGGGTGATGAGTTAAGCGGCCTCGAGGAAAAGGCAAAGGCGACCGGTGCATCGAAATTGTACGTCGAGGACCTTCGCGAAGAATTCGTCAAGGATTTTGTCTGGACGGCTGTAAAGGCAAACGCTTTGTACGAAGGCGTTTACCTGCTCGGCACATCGCTCGCACGGCCGGTGATCGCAAAACGCCAGATCGAGATCGCGCAGCAAGAAGGAGCCGACGCAGTTGCTCACGGCGCGACCGGCAAAGGCAATGACCAGGTTCGCTTCGAGCTGACATACTACGCACTTCAGCCCGATATCAAGGTCGTCGCTCCGTGGCGGCATTGGGAATTCAAAGGCCGCGCCGATCTTATCGCTTATTGCCAAAAGCACGGGATTCCCGTCACCGCGACCGCCGAAAAGCCGTACTCGATGGATCGCAATCTGATGCACGTTTCCTACGAAGGCGGCATTCTCGAAGACCCGTGGGCCGCTCCGCCCGAAGACATTTTCCTGATGACAAAATCGCCGGAAAAAGCGGCAGATAGAGCGCAGGAAATTGTTTTGACATTCGAAAAGGGCGAACCCGTTGCGATAGACGGCGAAAAATACGGAGCGGTCGATATGTTGTCGAAACTAAACCACCTCGGCGGCGAACACGGCATCGGCCGCGTCGATCTGGTCGAGAACCGCTTTGTCGGTATGAAATCGCGGGGCGTTTATGAAACGCCCGGCGTCACCATTCTGCAGGCCGCTCACCGCGCGCTCGAATCGATCACAATGGACCGCGAAGTGATGCGGCTCCGCGACAGCTTAGGCACAAAGTTCGCCGAATCGGTTTATTACGGCTTCTGGTTCGCCCCTGAGTTCGAGATCCTCCGCTCGATGATCGACCAAACCCAGGAAACCGTAAACGGCGACGTCCGCCTGAAACTCTACAAAGGCAACACCGTCGTAACCGGCCGCAAATCACCCAATTCCTTGTATAGAGAACGCGTAGTAACCTTCGAAGATGACGCCGGCGCCTACGACCAACACGACGCGGAAGGCTATATTAAACTGCAGGCGTTGCGCTTGAGACTAAGAAAAATGGAATAGGCAGAAACACGACCGGTAGGGAGTGTGCCGGATCCAGTTCAGAGTTGCGAGTTCAAGGGAAATGCATTGCTTAACGATAAAGTGGAACTTGAAGTCTAGAACTTGCAACAGGCCGCGGGGCACACTCCCTACCAGTCGTGTTTCAGCCTCAACGCCGGCGCCTACGACCAACACGACGCGGAAGGCTTTATTAAACTAC
>CAUJFK010000113.1 GCA_963169175.1 Acidobacteriota bacterium
GGTATCTGGAAATCAAAAAAAGAACTCGTCGCCCAACTCATGCAATATGTAAAAACTTATAACAACAAAAGAGCCAAACCCTTTAAGTGGACTTATACAGGCGAACCACTTACTATATGAACTTAGCAATCGTTACACTAGACAGGTCGTGCCGTCGGCCAACGTCGGGGGGTTGGGTTTTTCGCCCGACGGCAATTATCTCTACTACTCCCTGTGGGATAACGGCTTGAGCAATACACTTTATGTGGCCCCGGTGCTTGGCGGTTCGCCCCGCAAGCTGTTCTCTGGTTTTTACGGAAACGTCGCATTCTCGCCCGACGGCAAGCAGGTCGCCTACGATAGTATTGAAGGCGATACCGAGTGGCTGACCATCTGCAACATTGACGGCAGCGGGCAGCGCAAACTCGTCAGTCGGACCGGCAACGAATTTTTCGTCATCTCATTCAGGGTAATTTCATGGTCGCCGGACGGCAAGACGCTCGCGGTGCCGATAGGCACGGCCGTCCCAGAGGCGATGCAGGTCGCCGCCGTTTCTGTAGAGACCGGAGAGGTCGTCCCCTTCTCCCGCGAATTTAAGTTCTTGGCGAATGTCGAATGGCTGCCGGACGGCAAGAGCGTACTCGTGCTCGCGAGTGACGGCGCGAGGAGCCAGGCCCGCATATGGCAAATATCGTATCCTTCGGGCGAAGCAAAGCGATTGAGCAATGAGCTCACCACGTTTGACTCGTTCACGATCACTCGAGACGGAAGCACGCTGGCCGCGATCCAGACGGATAGGAACGCGAATTTATGGGTGGCACGGGGCGGTGATTCCGCGCGGGCTACGCAGATCAACTCCGGCAGCGACATTGATGATGGGGCCGTATGGACGCCCGACGGCAAGATCGTTTTTTCTCGGCTTACGGGAAATAGCCGGGACCTGTATATGATGGATGCGTCCGGCGGTGAACTTAGACAGATGACGGCCGACGCCGGCTCTAATTCCGCTCCTGAGGTGTCGCCTGATGGGCGGTATATTGTTTTCGTTTCAAACCGGACCGGCACAGGGTCGCTCTGGCGAATGAATATCGACGGAAGCGATCCCGTTCAGTTGACCTCCAGGCGGGATAGCAGTCCGAGTTTCTCGCCTGATGGCAGAGAGGTTTATTTCACGAATTTCAACAACAACTCCAGGACTTTTAAGGTCGGCATCGACGGCGGCGAGCCGGTTCCTGTTTCCGAAGCTGATAAACCTTTTGAATCTATCTCTCTCTCCCCCGACGGTAAGTTTATTGTCGGCAGATACGGTAAGGATCCAAAACGGCCGGACACGCTGGCCGTCCTCCCATCCACGGGTGGAGCACCTGTCAAAGAGTTCGAGCTGCCTTTAGGTATCATCGGCGGGACCGGCTGGCTGCCGGATAGCCGGTCGTTCGTTTACGCAGTCGTTGGGGCAGATAAAGCTGTCAACCTTTTCTCGCAGCCTCTCAATGGCGGCCCCGCAAAACAAATCACGAATTTCACGAGCCAACGTATCGAAAGCTTCCGCTACGCTCGCAACGGCGACCTCGTCCTCTCCCGCGGCACCACATCCAGCGACGTAATGCTGATCACCGGCTTTATGAAATAGCAGCCGCTGCTCCTCCCGACCAAACGGGCGGCATGGCGGTATTCCTATATTTGGGCCGCGGATCGGAAAGGCGGAGCCTCTCCGCAAATCGACGGGCGTAGCCCGAAGAAAATGAATCACCGCCGTCGCCCGAAGAAGGTAGAAGTTGGAATTGGTCAGGCCTACTATTTCTGTTCTTCTCGGCTCCGCCGCTCTATTTGCGGTGACCGAAGGCAGCCCAGCTGAGGAATGGGATGGACTGATCCAATTCCCACCCTGGTGACAAACGACGTAAAGCCAACAAACTTAAGTTTGTTGGACACGGATGGGCGGGCGGGTTTGCTGAGAGATTTGTCGGGGGGCTGGTAGAATTTAGTTACGATGAACGAACGGTATAGCCGGCAGATACTTTTTGCTGAGATCGGCAGGGCCGGGCAAGAGCGGTTGTTGGATGCGCGGGTGTTGCTGGTCGGGTGCGGAGCGCTTGGGGCTTCGCATGCGGAGATGCTGGCGCGGGCCGGGGTTGGGCGGCTGCGGATAGTTGACCGGGATTTTGTGGAGTTTACCAACCTTCAGCGGCAGACGCTGTTCAAGGAATCGGACGCAGCCGAAAGAATACCAAAAGCGATTGCGGCAAAGCGGCGCATCGCCGAAATAAATTCCGGGGTCGAGGTCGAGGCCGTTGTCGCGGATATCAATAATTCGAACATAGAATCGCTGATCGAAGGCTGCGACATCGTGCTCGACGGAACTGATAATTTTCAGATCCGCTATCTGGTGAACGATGCGTGCGTCAAGCTCGGCACGACGTGGATCTACGGTGCGGCTGTTTCAAGCCACGGCACGACGATGACCGTTATTCCCGGCGAAACGCCTTGCCTTCGCTGCATCTTCGACGAAATGCCCGACGCCGGAAGTTCTCCGACCTGCGACACCGCCGGCGTGATAATGCCGATAATTTCAAGCATTTCGTCCGTCCAGGTTGCCGAAGCGATCAAACTGCTTGTCGGCGATCTTGATTCCCTCCACCGCTCGCTTATTCAGATAGATGTTTGGCGGAACGATTGGCGGAAAATAAAACTGGCCGGACCAGATCCGAATTGTATGACGTGCGGAAAGCAGAGGTTCGAATTCCTCGACGCCGATGCGGTCGAGTTCTCAGCCGTCCTGTGCGGCCGTGACGCCGTCCAGATAGCTCCGCCGAGGCCCGTTACGATCGATCTTTCGGGCTTTGCGGCAAAACTTTCCAATATTTCGGGCGTCAAATGGAATGAATATCTTGTGCGGTTTACCGTAAATGGAAATGAGATCACACTCTTCGCCGACGGGCGAGCGATCGTGAAGGGAACCGACGATGTTACCGTTGCGAGATCGTTGTATTCAAGATATGTTGGGTCGTGAGGCCAACCTTTAGCTGTCTTTGCGATAACATTGTTTTAACACAAAGATCACTAAGTTGAAGACACAAAGGGCACAAAAGTACTTGGAGGCAAGGTATGGGCAACAAGGCACGGGTTGTGATAGTAGGCGGCGGATTTGGCGGTCTTTGGGCGGCCAAGGCGCTGGCGAACAAGGCGGTGGATGTTACGCTGGTCGACCGCAAGAATCATCATGTTTTCCAACCGCTTCTTTATCAGGTTGCGACTGCGGTGCTGTCGCCCGGCGAGATCGCAACGCCGATCAGGCGAATTCTCCATTATGCAAAAAACATTGAGGTCATCCTCGGCGAAGTAACTGGTTTCGATACGGACCGGAAGACAGTTCGGCTTGATAACGGAGCGGAGCTAACGTTTGATTATCTTATCGTCGCCGCTGGGGCCCGGCATGCTTACTTTGGCCACGACGAATGGGAAGTTTCAGCCCCGGGACTGAAAACGATAGAGGATGCGGTTGAGATCCGCCGCCGTGTGCTGCTCGCCTTCGAACTTGCGGAACGCCAGGCATATCTACGCGGCAAGACCGAAGATCTGAACTTTGTAGTTGTCGGCGGGGGGCCGACGGGCGTGGAACTTGCCGGTGCAATAGCAGACATCGCCCGCCAGGCAATGGCAAAAGATTTCAAGGCGATCGACACGCGAAAAGCCCGCGTAACACTGTTTGAAGGCTCTGACCGTGTACTCGGCACTTTTGCCAAAGAACTTTCCGAAAGCGCCAAGTCGCAGCTCGAAGATCTGGGTGTAGAAGTGCGTCTCGACAGTTTCGTCAGCGACGTCAAACCCGGCAAGGTCAAGGTCGGCGATGAATGGATCGATTGCGATGTTGTCGTCTGGGCAACGGGTGTCGCCGCATCGCCGATCGGCCGGCAGCTTGGTGTCGAAACCGATAAGGCAGGACGTATTTTTGTTCAACCTGACCTGACGATACCCGGCCACGCGAACATTTTCGTGATCGGCGACATGGCATCGATCAAGCAGGAAAGCGGCGAGCCTGTCCCGGGCGTCAGCCCGGCCGCGATGCAAATGGGGACCGCGACGGCAAAGAATATTCTTGCCGATATCGACGGCCGCGAAAGGAACATTTTTCGCTATGTTGACAAAGGTACAATGGCAACTATCGGCCGCAGCAAGGCGATAGCCCAGGTTTTCGGCCTAAAGCTGAAAGGTTGGATCGCATGGATGTTCTGGCTGTTCCTGCACATATTTTTCCTTATCGGATTTCGCAATCGATTTATCGTTCTTGCCGAATGGTTCTGGGCATACCTTACCCGCGAGCGTAGTGCACGTTTGATAACCGGCGACGCCGATGAACTTCGAAATGCCCTGACGTTCATTAGCGGCCCGGAGGCCGCAAAAGTGTTGGATGAAGTTTCGCCAAAAAAGGCAAATGCGAGGGTCTCAACGTGATACCGAGCTCCGGTCTCATTTCGGCCTTTACTCTCGCATTCCAAAACAGGTTGGCTTATATTAGGTTCAGGCGACGTTTTAAGTAGTTCGTACCGATTTCTACTTCTTTGCGCACCTTCGTGTAAACCCTTTGCGGCCTTTGTGTTAACGGTTCTTTTAACACAAAGATCGTCAAGGTGAAGACACAAAGGACACAAAAGTACTTGCGATTCAATTGTCACAGTCCACCGGCTTTGGTATCAACCTCGCCGCTTTTCGCCCAATGATGAAAACAATAATTTCTTCGGCCCTTGTTCTTCTTATTACCTTTACCTCATTCGCCGCCGAGCCATCTGTTTGGACCGTAAGTTCACGCGAAGATGTGCTAAAAGGCGAGGCACGAAATGTTTCTATCGACAGCAGCGGCGCAATAACTTTGGCACCGCGACTGACCGAAGTGTATAGGACCGAGCAGCCGTACATCTGGTCGAGTGCGGTCGATGCGTCTGGCAATATTTACCTCGGAACAGGCGGCGACGGAAAGGTTTTCAAGGTCACTCCTTCGGGCACTGGTTCACTGTTCGCCGATCTGGCGGAATTGAACGTGACGGCACTTGCCGTTGGCCAAAATGGTGCGATCTTTGCCGCTACATCGCCGGACGGGAAGGTTTACAGAATCGACAACGCGGGTGCGGCTTCGGTTTACTTTGAACCAAAGGAAAAATATATCTGGTCGCTTGCCGTTATGGCCGACGGAAGCCTGGCGGTAGGGACCGGCGAAGGCGGCAAGATCTATCGTGTTCGATCGGCAAACGCGGTACCGGCCGCATCGATCTTTTTTGATTCAAGCGATTCGCACATTATCACCCTTAAAACGGATAAGGCCGGCAATCTCTACGCCGGGACTGATTCGAACGGATTAGTGCTGAGGTTCGGGCGTGATGGCAGGCCGTTTGCTCTGCTCGATTCTCCGCTTCGCGAGATACACGCATTATCGATCGGCCCGGACGGGTCTGTTTACGTGCTTGCCTTAGGTGAATCTGCGTCATCGGCAACGCCGACGCCAAGCCCGTCGCCTTCACCGCGATCTAAAATAGTTGCTCCGCCAACAAAGGCCAATCCGGCCGCCCCGCCGCCGCCGCAAAAGAGCCGATACGACCTGACCGGAGCCAAGTCTGCTGTTTATAGAATACTGCCGGATGGTGGAACGGATATTCTCTGGTCTTCCGCAACAGTTGCGGGATTTTCGCTATCTGCTCATCAAAGTGGGCGCGGTGTGCTGCTCGGAACGTCGGACAAGGGCCGAATCTACGATATATCGAACGACGGCCGCGAATCTTTGGCGCTCCAAACCGATGCCAGCCAGATCTCGACGATCCTGAACTATGGCTCTGGGCTTTTCGCAACCTCCAGCAATCAGGGCCGGCTGTTCAAGATCGGGCCTGAAACGGTAGCGGAAGGAAGCTACGAATCCTCGATCCTTGATGCCAAGTCAGTTGCCGCATGGGGCCGAATCTGGTGGCGATCAACAGGCACCGTCCAAATACAGACACGAAGCGGCAACACCGAGGAACCTGAAGAGACCTGGAGCCCATGGTCGGCTGTGTCCGGCAGCACCGGCGGGCCGATCGCAAGCCCGCGTGCAAAATATCTGCAATGGCGTGTTGTGCTGAAGGCCTCGTCGCCGGCGGCGGCCTTGAATGAAGTGAGCGTCTCGTATCTGCCGAGGAATATCGGGCCCGAGGTGCTGACACTCCAGATCTTTCCGACCAATCTCGGCCTAATTGCAAATCCGGCTGTCCTGGTGGACCCGAATATTGAGATATCCGGCCTCGACCCGCAAATGTTTGGCATTCCGTCGGTGCCCGTTGCCCCGCGCCGTGCATACCAGCGCGGTGCCCGTGCATTTCAGTGGACTGCCGAAGACCGCAACGGCGACAAACTTGTTTACGACGTGTATTACCGCGAGGTCAATGACACCAGTTTCAAACTCCTTCGCGAGAATATTTCTGAGACATTCTTTACGCTCGACGGCCAATCGCTCGCTGATGGGCGTTATGTCGTTCGTGTTGTCGCAAAGGATTCGCCGGATAATCCGACCGCGAAATCATTGACCGGTGAACTGATAAGTGAGCCTTTTGACATCGACAATACCCAACCGGCCGTGGCCGCCGGCACTCCGCAAGTAACCGGCGAGATCGCGCGGATCAGTTTTACGGCAACGGACAAAGCAAGCCGTCTGTCCCGCGCCGAATACAGCGTAAATGGCGGAGAATGGGTTGCCGTTTACGCCGAAGACGGCATCTCGGATTCGTCAGATGAGCGATATATTGTTGAGGTTCCCCTACGCGGCCCAGGGGAATACGTCGTTACACTTCGCGTGTTTGACGCCAGCGGCAATGCGGGAAATGCGCAGGCAACACTGAAAAGATAGCATATTGTTCGGTTCGGGCACCGGCCAATGCGTTGCGAAGCTTGAAGGATCTATGGGTCTATCAAAAGAGCATTGAACCCGGCCTGGCGAAAATGATCATCGGCTGTAAGAGCGTCGGCAATACCAAGGTCCTCCATCACGAGAAACGAAGTACAGTCGGTCAGTCCCCATCCTTTGTCTTGACGAGCCATAAAGAGGGCGAAACCGCGATCAAATAAGTCTTGGTCGAACGGTACTACCTCCACTCGCGGACTTCCGATCAAAAGCTCGATCGTCCTTATTGCAGCAGCCCGAAATTTCACTGACGAAAGTCCGTCGGCAATTTCCACCAAGACAAGGTCGGGTGTTACAAGATTCGTCCTTCTCCGGTCTATCTGACGCTGACGATCAACCGCACGCCCGTGCCACTGATCATTTACGTTTATGACCGCGTAGATATGGACGTGTCAAGAAAAACGAGTGATCGGCTCAACTCGGCTGATTCTCCAGTTTGCCGTGTGCGTAATAGTCATGACGTTCGGCAAGGTCCGGCGGCCCGTCAATTGAAATTTTGAGGAGCAGATCAAGCGGATGTTCAGCCGTGTCATCAACGCTTTCAACTCTCGCGTCTGAATAACGAGCTTCTATCTGCTCAACTATCCCAAGCACCTCTTCCTGAGCACGCAAGGGTAGTCGAACGACTTTCCGATCAATATTTTCAACGACTGTCATGGCGATTGAATTTTAGCTCGCTAATACACCGCTCGCAAGAATTTTCACTCAGTTCGTCTTCGGCAAGGTCATCGTCTCGCCTTCGGAATTCATTTCCAGATGGCGCGTTGTCGTGTCGGTAATGCTGGGCGGCACGAGGTCGCCGGTCTTGTATCGCGGATCATTGTTTGAAACATACTCGGTCCGCGTCGGCGGCAGGCCCGGATTGCTGTAGGGTTGATTTAATTGAGGAGCGTAGTTCTGCGATATTCCGCGAGGCGGGATATCCATTTTGCTGTAACGCACACAGTCTGAAATTCCCTTTGCGAGGAAGGAAACTGCGGGAAACAGCATCGCCCACCACCATGCCCGGCCGCCGGCGACACCAGTAAGGGCCAGCGCAAGGGCAATTACCGCAAAGCCCACGCCAAAAACGATATTTCGAATTGCGGTAGCGTACATCTCGTGCGGATCGCGGATCCGCCGCTTGTCGCACGACATTGCGTCAGCCGGGTTAGCGACCAGATCACCGCTCAGTACGGCCGACACTCCGCCGAGGTCGACGCCGCAGCTTCGACAAAATTTCCCATCGTCAGGATTGCTGGTTCCGCATTTTGGACAAAACATAAGTAACCTATCCTTCTTCGCCGCGTTGCCGTTGGGCCTCGAAGAGAATTACGCCAGCAGCGACCGAAACGTTCAGTGATTCTATTTTTCCATACATCGGGATTTTTACCAACACATCGCAGTTCTCGCGAACCAGCCTGTGCAGTCCGCTGCCTTCGGCGCCAAGCACAAGGGCCGACGGTTGTTTCCAGTCCCACTCAGTATAATTCATGGTCGCATCGCCGCTGGTGCCGACGACCCAGATATTGCGTGCCTTTAGATCTTCGATCAAGCGATTGAGATTCGCGGTCTTTGCAACCTTTACATATTCTGTCGCCCCGGCCGAAGATTTTGCGACCGTTTCGGTCAGGCCAACCGCCCTGCGTTCGGGAATGATCACGCCATCCGCTCCCGAACACTCGACCGTTCGCAGGACCGCACCTAAATTTCGCGGGTCCTCAACGCCGTCGAGGACAACAAGCAGTGCATTGCTGTCGCCGGACAAAAGGTCGTCAACTTCGACGTAGCTTGCCGCGGCCGCAAATGCAACGATGCCCTGATGGTTGGTATCCTGACCAACGAGTTGGTCCAATCGTTCGCGCGGTACGCGACGAATGCCCACGTTTTGGGCTCGAGCAAGATCGTATATTTCATCGAGCCGGTGCTGACGCGCTCCGTCGGCGATCTCGATGTGATCTATCCGGCGGGACCGCGATCGAAGCGCTTCAGAAACCGGGAGCGATCCATAGATCAAAGCTGTATCAGCGGGTGGCCGTTCTTCTCTGTGTACCTTACGTGGTCGCTTGTTCATTCGTACGTGACTCTTCACCAAATATAATGATGGCCCTTAGCGCACAACCTCCGCTCATTCTGTGTGGCGAGGCCTCGTGAATATGCACAACTCGGCGCAATTTATCACGCCGCGGCACGAGCGCCTTACAGAAGCTTCCGCTGGAGCCTGGAATATTTTGAGAATTGTTCGAGGTTGCTTGTCCGAACAACGCTGGCAAAGCCGGACCGGAGCATACCGGTGCGTCGCAGGCCCTGAAAATCTATTCCGTGTTCGATATCCCAAACCTCGGTCAACGGGGCCATCAGCTGCGCGTATTCATCAACGGCCTTTGCGGCCGGGGCAAATGCCTTTAGCTTCTCGAGCAAGAGTTGAATATTCTGGGCCGCGAGCAGCCGCTTTTCGCTTCCGAGGGTCGAAAAATCGAAGCCTTTCGTTGTAACGCGCCAACCCTGAGTTGAGTCGCCCGGATAAATGTCGATCAGCAGATCGTCGCTTGTCGTCGCTGATTCGGCCAGCACCTTGCGCTTGTCTTTACGCCCCTTCTCGACCGATTCTTTTCGCGATTCCACAATTGTTCCAATGACGATCAGGGCAACCTCGCCGGCCAATAGAGATCTTTGCTCACTCGTATTGAAGCTCGTGAACACAACTCTGTCGCCGCTAAACTCAACACTCCGCAGCCGTGTATTCGGCTTTCCGATCTTCAGATCGACATCGCGCACCAACTTTGTGGTAAGTCCAAATGCCGAAAACCGCTTTGCGGCCGCGGCGGCATCAGGTTCTGACTCGAGCCGTGCGAGCGGGAACGGATCTTTTGCCTCAACCATTCTGCCAAATAGCTCATTGTCCAGTTTTAGATATTGGGCCGCCGATGCAACATCCACCGTGTCCGCCCGCCCGACAATTACGACATTGAATCCGTTCTCCCAGTTCTCAAGCTTGCGGAGGTTCAATTTGACGGATCTACACAGATCTTCCGGAACATCAAGCGGCGCTCCACAGTACAGGCAGCCCGCGCGATTCGGCGGATTTGATTTTCCGCACTTGTTGCAGGTTATCATTTCGTCGCTGCCGAAGGCTGCGTTCTTGGTTTGCGATGTCATCTCAAGCTGTGAAGATCAACAGAAGCATCCGCGTTGCTTGCGGAAAAGAGGGTTCTGTTGGGATTCTACCACGTAATTCGATGGCGGTATTGAATTTCTGCAATTTCCAATGTGCGAACGGAATCACCACTCGATCCTATGTTTCGTGAGTTTCGTTTCTTGATCCGTGAGCTTTGTGGTGGCGAAGCCGGGCCCGGATCATGATACGGACCTTTCTTGTTTCGCGCTTTTCGTGGTCCCGGGGCCGGCATCGCCGACCCAAATTCGCGCACAACAACATACCTCCCTTAAACCCCGGCGCACGAAATCGCTTGACGCTCCGCCCGTGTCAGGGCAAACTAGGTAGTAAGCATTTTTTGATACCGGTTTCCTTTTGAATTGGCTTAGATATTTTATTTGATTGATATTGATCACGTTTGATTGAACCAAGAGATCCAGGCAAAAAACACGACCGATCACGATTTAGGAAATAATTACACCGCGTCTCCCGCGACCCGCCCTGTTTGAACGGCCGATCGGAATCAAAATAGCTGCTGAACAAAAATTACTGCGAGGTTGTTTAAATGCAGTTAGATCCGAGTACTGGCTCATCCTGGAAGTTTGGGCATCGCGGGCGCGTTGCGGTCTTTATTGACGGCAACAACCTGTTCCACGCGGCCCGATTTCATTCGATAGATATTGATTACAACAAGCTGCTCCGCATTCTGCTCGGCGACGGACGGCTGCTGCGAGCCTTTTTCTACACCGGTGTCGATGCCGGAGCGGAACGCCAGCAAGGCTTTCTGCTCTGGATGCGGCGAAATGGATTTCGCGTCATTCAGAAAGAGCTGAAAACATTTTATGACGGTACGCGAAAGGCCAATCTGGATGTCGAGATCGCGGTCGATATGCTTAGCCTTGCCGGCCGGTACGACACTGCGGTGCTTGTTTCCGGCGATGAGGATTTCGTTTATGCAATTAATGCTGTTGCATACAAAGGCTGCCGCGTCGAAGTTGCGGGGTTTCGATCGAACACCGCACCCCGTTTGATAGACGTTGCCGATTTCTTTATCGACCTCGGCGAAATATCCGAGCTTATTCGGCGAGACACAACACAGCCGGGCAGTTACGACGTGCCTTCGTTCGAACCCGACGATATTCACGTATCCGGCGGCCAGCGTGCAAATGGCCGCGACCAGCACCGGTCGGCGGCGCCGTCAAGGAATCAGCCGAATGAGAGCGGGCCGGGCTTCGGACGCCTTAAGGACGATAGATGAAATTGTTCACCCTTGCAGAAGCAAATGATGCCCTCCCGCTGGTAAAGGAACACCTTGCGCGTATCCAAAAGTTGTATGCAAGGATCGACAAATATCGCGATTCAGCACGGGCCGCTGCCGGTGCCTCGGAAGCGGGCGGCGGAATGGAAGGCGGCACAAACTATGTCCACGCTCTTTATGAGGTCGGCAAGCTGACGACCGAGCTTTTCGAGATGGGCGTCCAGCTAAAAGATTACTCCCGGGGCCTGATCGATTTTCCGTCTATGCGCGACGGCCGCATCGTCCTCCTCTGCTGGCAGCTCGGCGAAAATGACGAAATAGAATGGTGGCACGAAATCGAAGCCGGTTTCGCCGGCCGCCAGCGGCTTTAGCAGTCTGACCGAATCTTTTTGGCGATGTGCAGGTCCGTCCCGCTCAGAAGGCCGCCCCACAGTTTCTCGATTCGCCGAAATCGCTGAAAGACCGAGGGTGGCAAGCGTACAACCCAAAAAGAAATACAGTATGTACCGGAGATTTGCTTTGCTCACGTCACCCTCCGCTCAAACCGGCTTCACTGGAATAAATCTGCCGGGATTATGTAAATCTTCCTTTGTGAAGGTGCCGGAATTCCACCCGGTACCATCATCGTAACGGATCTCCAAGATCCGAATGTTTACGCGAGTCAAAGTATCCAGCCGGTGTCGCTTTCCGATGAAGTTACTAATCTGATCCACTCTCTTTCCGTCAAGGTGCTGTTCAAATAACTCGCCTGCCGCTATCGGCGGTTCGTCCTTGTACTCTTTTGCCTGACGAATTGGATGGGCTCCATAAAAGACGTCAAACACCATTAAAGGTCCCGAAGCCTGAGTCTCCGGAAAATCGAGTGACCAAGCAAGATAGGTGATCGCCTTGCCCGTGTTGTTCTTGAATCTAACAGTTAGGCCTTGCAGCCAATCCCTTTCCTGTCGAAACTTTTCATTAATCGTCAAGGCTTTCTGACTGTTACGCAGACCTACAATTTGAAGCGGTTCGTTCGGATAGTTCACTCGAACTATCTGTTTCTGAACTTCGTCGCTCGTTTGAGCGAGAGCTACGAACAGTGCCCTAGAGACAAAAAACAAGGGAACCATTGCAACCAAGATAGACAGCAGGATCAGCTTAAGTTGAAGCGATCCAGACCTTACGCCGATCGACTCATTTGAACTACTCACAGATACCTCCTACTTCATCCGCTTCTTGATAGGCTCGCGCCCTTTTTTCGATCGTTGCGGAACTCCATACGATTACCCATAACCGGGTACCGAACAAGTCAAAGTTAGAGAGCTCGGGTAATCTAGTCCAGTTGTTTTTTTTGTCAAGCGCTTTTTCACGCCCTGTGTGCCGACAACGTTCAAGTCCTAACCCCAGGCAATTTTTCAAAAAGGATCGGCACACAAGCATCGGTCTTGGGAACCATTTTTCGTGGGCTAAATCCCATGATTTCCCTCAAATTTCCCAAAAATAGAAACCTTCCGTGAATCCATTAAGTTTTAGATTTATCTATCTGTTACTATTGACTACTTAAAGTAATTTCTGATAATCTCATTCTGTTTTCGACCAAGGGCTCACACAAACCACGCTCATTTCTTGATCTATTAAAGCCTATGAAGTGTACCGTCTGCCAACGCGAACTCGCGCCGAATTTGTCGATGTGCTTCAGGTGCGGGGCTATGGTAAACGATTCCGTTCGTGAAGAACTCGCTGCCAGCATTACACCTATCTCAACCCCCATGAAACGAAAAATACCAGAAGTTCAGGAAGTTCCCGCCGCCCCGCGTCCGGCCGTTTCAGAGGCCAAACCTGTCGTCCGCCGCAGCCACACCGCGGACCTGGCCGTAAAAAAGACCAGTCCGACGCTGGCGGAATTCAAAAATCCTAACGCATCGATGCCGGAATGGCGGATACAGCTGCAAAATTCTGTCCGTCAACGCACCGGCCGCGTCGCCGCCGAGCCGATCGCGACCAACGCCGCCTCGCCCGTCGCGCGGACCGGGCGGACTGCGGCCGCGCTGAAAGTTCAACACGATCATGAAGCGGAGAATGCCGTTGATCTAAAGGTTGCCAACGCGCTGAAACGCATTGAGCAATCACGCCGCCGCTATCTGCCAACCGAAAAGGCACGCGAGGGCATCCGTGTTGCCAAGGCGGCCGCCAGCAAGGCATATCCATTTAACGTCGTGTCCCGATCGGCCGATCTTCCCGAACGCCCGGCATCGCCCGCACCCGAAGCGGAGCCGGCTGTTCGCCCGCGACTTGTTTCGACACTGAAGATCGAAAAAAAGCGGTATGATACGAACAAACTGGTGCCGATACCGGAGGCCGAATATATGGCCGGACCGGTGATCGATGCGCCCGACGAAACCGAGGTGCCAAAGGTCCATCTGCGAGAGAATTGGTCGCAGAAAATCGAATTCAAGGCGGCGGACGCGATCGAGGAGGTTGGCGTAGCGCCTGACCTGGCGGAATCAAGTGAACCAGCAGTTGAGTCGGAAGCCGACGAACTCGATGATCTTGCGCCGCTTTCCATGCGGTTTAATTCGGGCCTGTTCGATCTGATCATCGGCGGATTCGCGAGCTTTGTCCTTTTTTCGCCGTTCATCGGCATGTTCGAAAATTGGGCATCGCTGAACGGCCTTTTGCTGTACTCGGCAATTTTCCTGGCGGTCATGTTCATATACCTGACCGCGTCGATCGCCATTCTTGGCCGGACGTTTGGAATGAAGCTGTTCTCGCTGGATATCGTCGATATTGAACAGAGCGAATTCCCGACATTGCATCAGGCCGCAGTCAGTTCGAGTGTGTATCTGATCTCGCTCGTTCTCGGTGGGCTTGGCTTTTTGCCGCTCTTTTTTAACGAAGAGCGTCGGGCCGCTCATGACCTTGTCTCAGGCACGATCCTGGTGCGTGGTGCCTGATAGTGAATGCTATGGTGAATGCTGGCGCCCGCGTAAGCAAGGGCCGTAGCCTCCAACTTTGGCATTACGCTCGTGCTCATGCCCAGCATCTAATCTTTGGTACAGATTAATTAAGGCCGCCGACCTGGACGGCCTTTCTTCTTTTTCGCTCGTGAACACGAACACGCTTGATCTTATCACCGCAGAGTTGTCGGCCGAATTTACAGGCCGGCGCCTTGGCCGGATCTTTCAGCTCGGGCGAAGCGAGTTCGCCTTCGATCTGCGATCGGCCGGCTCACGATACCTTTACATCGACATCAGGCCGGGGGAACCTGCGGCCTACCTGATCACGCGGCGGTTAAAGGACCTTGAAAGGGCCTCCGGCAATCTGCTTCCATTTGCTCACTCGCTGAAAAAACGCCTCTCCAGTGCCGAAATAGTATCGATCGAACGAATGCCGAATGAGCGGGTTCTCCATTTCAAGTTGGCAGCCGAGGATGAATTTGGTACCGAGGAAACTTTGGCTCTGATCGTTCAGCTCACCGGCAGATCGGCGAACGTTTTTCTAGCTGGCCCAAACAATGTCGTTCTCGACCGTGCCCGTGACACGCACGGGACCGGCCAGCAGATCGGAGAAATCTATTCACCGCCCGAACGAGCAGTTACACCAGAGGAACGATCGACGGCGGCTGATGCTGTGGTTGCGGACTGGCCCGAAACTCCGTCAGAAAAACTCGATGACTTCTATGCGGCGCAGGTCGCCGAAAAGAAGTTTGAAAGCGTTGCCCGTGCCGCTTCCGGAAAGATCGCAAGCGAGTTGCGGAAACGCGGAAAGCTGATCGCCAACCTGCAAAACGACCTGACTACCCACGGGGACCCAGGCGAATGGAAACGCCTTGGCGACCTGCTGCTATCCAACGTTGCGACCGCCCACCGTGAAGGCCCATCTATCATAGTTACCGATTATTTTGACGAAGAGCTTCCAAAGATCGCTGTCCAGGCCGACGAGAACGATTCCGTCACCGCAACTGCCGAGAAGTATTTTCGCCGCTATACAAAGGCCCGCAATGCGGCCGCACAACTATCGGAGCGGCTCGACAAATTGAACGCTGAAATGCTCGGACTGGAACGGCACAAGGCCAATATCGAAAAAGCTATCGACGATAGGGATATCGAATTTCTGGAAGCGGCTATCGCCGGCAAACAGCCGCCCGCTCCGCAACCTGGCAAACGCAAACTTCCAGAAACCGGCGGCGTCGCACGGCGGTTCACTTCTTCGGACGGGTTTGAAATACTTGTCGGAAAACGGGCAAAGGATAACGATGTGCTTACATTCAAAGTGGCGAAGTCGCTCGATACATGGATGCACGCCGCCGATTATCCCGGCTCACACGTTGTTATCCGCAATCCGAATCGGGCGGAGATCCCACACCGTACACTTCTCGAAGCAGCTCAGCTCGCCGCCTTTTACAGCCAGGGCAAGGCCCAGGTAAAGGCCGCGGTTCATTTCACACAGAAAAAGTTTGTCAACAAACCAAAAGGGGCCGCACCAGGCCTTGTCAGCCTGGCAAGTTTCAAGACACTGTTGGTGGATCCGAAAGTGCCGGAAGGGGTTACGTTGATCTGATGCTGCTCAAGTCCCAGTCCTTGATGACGAGGTGAATTTCACTGAGTTGGATCTTCATTCACAACTTTCCGCACGACCTCTTCCATCTTTCTGACATCGGCTGGGTTTGCCCCGCGAAAGACGCCGCGCAGTCGGCCGTCGCGGTCGATCAAAAAGCTCTGCGGTATGCCAGGGAATTTGCTTATCTTTAAAAAATTCGCCTGCAGCGTTGTATCTGCATATGCTATCGGATAATTGATCTTCAACTCGGTCGCAAAATTATCGATCGCCTGCACATCCTCATCATCGGTGTTAAGGCCAAGGACCTCGAAACCCTGCTGCCCGAGGCTTTCCTGCATCTTCACCAGCGCCGGTATCTCAGACCGGCACGGGCCGCACCACGTCGCCCAAAGATTGACGAGCATCACCTTGCCCGTTTTGTCGTTAAGCGTGAACGTATTTCCATCCAATCCCTTGATCTCGGCCGCCGCAACCGCTGAGGCGAGTTTTGGATATCCCGAACCGGGTGCGCCGGATGGAGCCTCAGGGCCGCTTTGACCCGCCTGGTTCACTGGGCCATTCTGCGAACTTGCCGTGCCTGAACAAGCCGACAGCAAGGCCGCGATAACCAGAAGTAGTGCGTATGGAATAAATTTTGAACAAACTGCTTTCATCTCTAACCTTAAAACGGATAATCGGGGCCGATTCCTGATCCTCAGATCTTTCCACTCGCCGGGCTCAATCCTTCAACCGCAGAACGATCAGCGTCGCCGCAACAAACATTCCAAACATTAGCATCAACACTATCTGGTTCACAACCTCGTTCATCCACGGATGAAGGAAGGTCACATAGCCGCTGAGGTCATCGGGCAGCTTTCTGATCGACATCGACTCGAGTTCTTCGGTCGAAAGCGACGGAGCAGGCCGCGGTTCGGAAAGGTCTGCATTCAATTGCTTGAAGTCTTCAAGGTCCTTTTTCGCCTTGGCGACGACCTTCTCATTTTCTTCTTCAATATACTTGTATAGTCCCTGCCCGCGAGTCTTTCCGTGTTCCTTTGCACCTTCAGGCTCCAGTGTATCCAGCGTAGAAAAGCGTTTCATCGTATCGAACGACCATGCCGCCGGCATCGTCATGCTGATCGGCCGGCTTATCCCTTCCGGCACACCCGCCAGTCCCGAAAAAAGGAGCTGCGGTATCAGGATCAGCGGAACAAGGCCTGTCGCCATCTCAGAGGTTCGCACCAACGCCGAAACGAACAGCCCCAGGCCAACGCCGACCGCGGCCGTCAACAGCATTGCCCAAAGCTGCGGTATCCCGAACAATTCACCCGGCATCGACATCAGCCCGGCAAGGTCCGCTATTTTGAGCGGCACGAACAACAGCAGGCACTGCACCACTACGATGAAGCCAAGGACAAAAAGTTTCGATGCCAAATATGGGATCAGCCCAAGATTGACCATCCGTTCACGTTTATAAACCGCCCTTTCCCGAATTATCTCGCGTGCGGAAACCGATGTGCCGAACCAGACCGCGACCATCGCAAGCACAAAGTAAACAAAATCGCGGGTCTGTTCAGGTCCGACGACAAAGAACGTCATCAGCGCGATCACGGGCGCTTGTGCAAGCAGAATGAACAATGTCAGTTTGTCCCGCAGAAGAACTTCGAAATATCGCCGCGACAACGTGAACCATTGCCCGATGCTGCCAAAAATACCGAGGCGGCGCTTCTTCTGTTTGACCGCCGGCTGCATCGAACCAAGCTCGGCGAGCGGCTTTTGAACGTACTCATCAAACTGCGGCGTCGAGCGAAACTTTGCCCTCCACGTGTCAGCCGCCGATGCGGACAATTGCCGTTTGTCACCTACGGAATCGCGAACTGACGTTTCAAGCTGAGTGAACAGGTCTTTTGGGTTCGCCGCGTCCAGAAATGCGAGGGCCTCATCGGGCTTACCGTAAAAAACGAGCTTGCCGGCCATCAGGATCGCGATCTTGTCGAACAACTTCACGTTCTCCATCGCGTGCGTTGTCATGATAACCGTGCGTCCTGATTCCGCGATCTGCCGGAAAAGCCGCATTATCCGACCCTCCGCCCCTGGATCGAGGCCGGATGTGGGTTCATCAAGAAAGATAACCGATGGTTTTGTGATCAACTCGACAGCTATCGAAACACGCTTTCTCTGGCCGCCGGAAAGTTCGCTGACGCGGACATTGCGCCTTTCGGTAAGCCCGGTCACATCCAGCACCTCGTCAACGATCTGCCGGACCTCTGCCGAAGACACATCGCGCGAAAGCCGCATTTTCGCAACGTAGTAAAGCGTGCGAAAAACCGACAGCTCACGGTGGATGATGTCGTCCTGCGGAACATAGCCGATCGACTGCTTCAGCGAGTCAATGTGCCGCTGCAGGTCCTGATTGTTTACCAGCACATGCCCGCCGGACGGTGCCTGCAGGCCCGCCATCACCTCCATCAGCATCGATTTACCGGCACCGGACGGCCCGAGAATGCCAACGAATTCATTCGGCCGGATCGAGAGCGAGACCGAATCAAGCAAGGTCAACCCGCGGATCTCACGCGAAACGTTTACGACATCAAGCCGCGTCCGCGAACGCCTGTCAAAAATATTTATGCTTCCGGTTGGATCGACACCGATCAGAAAAGCTCCGATCTCGACCGAATCTCCGGGCCCGATCTGTGACTTCGCGACGCGAGTTCCGTTCACAAACAGGCCGTTGGTCGAACGCAGGTCCTCGATCACAACACCGGCCGGCCCACTTATCAACCGCGCGTGGTGATTTGAAATGAGAAGCCCATCGAGTTGGATGTCGTTGTCAGCGGCGCGGCCGATCGTTAATTTCGATTTTGTGCCGAAGACCACCGACATCAGCAGTTGAGGCTGGGCGGCGGCCGTGCCTGGAATGTATCGTTCGGCCGCTCCGCGATCAAGCACCATCGTTCCCGGACCTGACACTGCGGGCGCCGCTTTGCTAAACCCGGCGGTTTGCCCGCTCGGCACGGCACGCTGGCCGGGAAGGCTCGATCCCTTGGGACCAACGCGGCCGGGTGAATTGAAGCGAAGTACAGGCCCGCCGGCCCCAAGCCGGATGCGGTCGTCGTGATACAGCGGAGTTACGGTTGAGATACGCTGTTCGTTAACGAGCGTGCCGTTAAAACTCTTATTGTCCTCGAGAATATAGCCGGCATTTTCGAGCCGTATCTCCGCATGCCGCCTCGATACAACAGCCGCCGTGCCCTCGATGACCACATCACACGACGCGTCGCGGCCGAGCCACGTGCTCGCCGCGGAAAGCACTTTCGGCTGCCGCGAGATCGCATCGACAAACTCAAGCGATGCAGGCTGAGCCGATGTCGCTGATGCCGCCGGTACGGGTAAGGCTGGTTTGGGTGCCGCGGGAATGGCTGCGGCTGCCGCCACTGGCTTTACCGGCGCAGGTTCCATTTCCCACGAATCGCCCGGCACGGCGTGACGCGGATCCGCTGCGGCCGGTGCAGCGGGCGGCGGAGAGCTAACCTGTGGTGCGTGAACCCTGGCTGGTTCCTGTTTCCGTACAGGTGCGGGCTTTCCCTGCTGTACGGCATCAAGCCAAATCACGACTACGGTTGGGCCATCGGCCCCGAACTGGATGCTGTTCCCAACGCTTATCTCTACCTTTGGGCCAACCCGCCGGCCGTTGACAAAAAGGCCGTAGCTTGAATTTTGATCGGTAACAAACCACCTGCCGTCCTCAAGGGAAAACTCGGCATGCCGCCGCGAAACCATCGGGTGGGCCGCCTGTTCGAAAACAACGTCACATTCGCCCGCCTCGCGTCCGACAAGGACAACGGGCTTATTGAACGTCATCTCCGGTTTCGGAGCGGCGGTGTTCACTTCGACAAGGGTCAGCGTCATTTTTATGAAACCGTTATAAATGCAAAGAAGCGTAGATGATGCCTACGCTTCCGAGATGTTCAGGCCTGGACTTTCGGCGGCGATCTGTATTCCTGATGGACGTTTGAGGTCAGCGGGTCCCGCGATCAGGAACTATTTCGGTCGGACGAGCCGGAAGCCGACCGTTTTTTCCTTCTGGTCCGCGTTGACATCCACGCGAAACGCGGCGTTTATCTTTAATTTGACCGCATCTTCGTGTGCCGAACCACCGCGAACGACTATGCGTTTGCCCGGCTTCCGCTCAACACCGACGGCGTTGTTGCCGGGATACGGGTCAAGCACCGAACTGGTCAACTCCCACACATTACCCATCATATCCAGAACGCCCAGTTCCGTTGCGCCCTGCGGTTTTGTCCCGACATCTTCGGGTTCAGAATCCGGCACGGCCATCACGGCGGCGTTCGCCTTCCAGTCATTGCCCCAGGGATAAAGCGTTGACTTTGAACCGTTCCGCGCGGCATACTCCCACTCCGTTTCAGTTGGCAGGCGATAGGTTATTTTGTCACGTTCCGACCGCCATTTCGCAAAGGCGTTGGCATCTTCCAGGTCAACGAACCTCACAGGTTTTTTCTCTGTCCCGGCCAATGGAGCGCCGTTTACCCAGTGGCTCGGCGCCGTGTGGTTCGTAGCCTTGACGAAATCAAGATACTCGGCATTCGTAACCTCGGTCTTGTCGATCCAGAATCCGGGCACATCGACCGAATGGACCGGGCCGCTGACCGCGTTTGCGTCGCCAAATCCCATCTCGAATGTTCCGGCGGGCAACTCGACCATTTCTGCTCTGACCGGTACCGGCGTCGGCGATCCCGGCGGTGCCGTCGGCTGAGGGGTTCCCGTTCCGTTTCCGGATCCGCCAAGCCTGCCGCCGCCAAAAAGGCCTGCCATGTACGCCCCGCCGATGCCAAGGCCACCGAGCAGAAAAAGTCCGATCAGCGCAACCGAGCCAATGACGAGCGGCGAAAGAAAGCCTCGCTTTTTCGGCGGCATCGAGTGTACTGCGACACCCTGGTCACCCGTATTCCATACCTGGACAGAAGTTTTCTGCAAATCGCCCTGGCCGCCCTGCGTCGAACCCATGTTATGCGGCGTGTTATGCTCAGACGCGTGGAATGCCACCGTCGGAGCCGCCGACAGACCACCCGTTTGCAGTTCGGCAACTACCTGCTGCGTCCGCCCATCGCATTGAAGGTCTGTCTGAAAATCCTGAAACCCATCGTGGCTGACTCGCAGGCGGTGGCTGCCGGTCTGAATGCCGTTCAGTGTTATCCATCCGTCGTCGCGGCTCTCACCGACGGCCACATTGTCGAGGAAGATCTTTGACCGCGGCGGCGATGTACGCACATTCAGGGCGGTAGTGGACGCCGCATTGCCCGTCGTGTGAATGCCGATCGGCACCGGTTCGACCGCCATTCTCAACTCTGCTATGAGGTGCTCGACCGATGCTGTTCGCTTCTCCTTTTCCTTTTGCAGCGTGTGGCGAACGGCCTGTTCGACCTCAAGCGACAGCGGCACATTCAGTTCGGCAAATGTCGGCGGCGGGTCGCTGATGTGCTTTTTCATTATCGCCGGTATCGACGAACCCTTGAACGGCACATCACCCGTCAGCATCTGAAAAAGCATTACCCCGAGACTGTAAATATCCGACCGCGAATCGGGTTCGTCGTCCGCCCATTGCTCCGGCGCCATATAATATGGCGAGCCCATCAGGCCAGTTGTCTGCGCCTGTATGAACGAACCAAGTAGTTCGCCGGATTTTATCTTTGCCAGCCCAAAATCAAGTATCTTGACCGCCTGCGACAAATTTGGTTTGTCGCTGCAGATCATAATGTTCAGCGGCTTCAGATCGCGGTGAACAATTCCCTGGTGATGGGCGGCCCCAACGCCGGCACAGATCGCCGACATCAATTCGAGTGCCCGTTCGGGCGAAAGCACCTTTTCGCGTGCAAGGAGGTCGTGCAGCGATTCGCCCTCGACATACTCCATTACAAGGAACGGTATCGATCCTTTGATAACGCCGTAGTCTGTCACGCCAACAACGTTCTGGTGCCTGATGGCCGCCGCCGCAAGGGCCTCTTGCCTGAACCGTGTGACAAGCTGCGGATCGTTGCCGACAAGGTCAGGCAAAATTATCTTGATCGCAAGCTGGGTTTTGAGAAAGGCGTGCCGCGCCTTGTAAACAACACCCATTCCGCCTTGCCCGATCCGTGTTTCAAGGTGATATTTCCCCTCAAGTACCGGTTCGCCGGCAAGCGTGTGCATGGTCGGCATCCCGTCCTTTGGACAGGTTGCGACCTCGTCGGCGTAACAGTTTTTACAAAGCTGGCATTCCTTCATTGGGGCGCCTTACCTTCTAACGCGTAAACCGGGAGAAATTCCCGTAAATGGTTTGACTGTACTGCGTGGATGTTTTTGCCGCGTTTCTCCTCGCCTCATTCTAGTTTCTTTACGGTTTTCAAGCAAGGAAAAAGCCATCTGCTCAATCACGGGTAGTGTCATGACCCAGTAATGCATGATGCAAATCTTCGCCTTGGCGTTTCTTTGAGGCTTTATGGGAAGCCGGGGTTTACCACACACGCAAAGCTCGCCAAACACGCAATGAGCCGCAAAGTAAAGTACCCGGCACCGTAATACCCGGACACTATCAACTCACGGGCCGCCATTCGGCCATCTCATTTAACGACAATGCTGACCAGCCGCTTTGGTACGACCACGATCTTTACTATCTCTTTCCCGTCGGTATATTCGCGGACCTTTTCATCCGCCTTTGCGGCTTCGCTCAGATCATCGTCCGCAATATCGGGTGAGACGGTCAGCTTTGCCCGCAGTTTGCCGTTCACCTGAACGGGAATCTCCATCTCATCCGCCTTTGCCAGTTCGGCGCTAAAAGGAGGAAAACGCGCCTCATTTGCGATAATTCCCAATTCGTTGCCAACCACGACCGAATAGATCTCTTCGGCTGTGTGCGGAGCAAAAGGCACAAGCATCAAGGCCAGGCTTTCCATCGCCTCCCGGACGGCGAAAACCTCTTCCTCCGTGGCCGAAACCGGCTCGGCCTGAAGATCGCCGATAGCATTCGACAGTTCCATCAACGCCGCCACCGGCGTATTAAACTGCAGCGTCTCGAGGCTCTCATCAACCCTACGAATCGTCTGATGCGTCTTTCGTCGCAACTTGCGGGCCGGGTCGGTACCAATTGCGGCAGGGGCGGTTACGCCAGGAGCAAGGTCCGCAACCGCAGGCTGTACTGACAATCGATCTCTCCACCGATAAACCTGCCGCCACACACGCTGCAAAAATCTTACCGCTCCTTCGATCCCCGCTTCGTTCCAGACCAGCTCATTCTCGATCGGAGCGGCAAACATTACAAAGATGCGCGCAGCGTCGGCACCGTATATCTCGACCATTTCATCCGGATCGACACCATTGCCCTTCGATTTCGACATTCGCTCGATCGAATGCTTGAGAACCGTACCATCAGAACCTTTTGCCGACGTTATCTTGCCCTTCGCGTCGCGTTCCACGGCAACGTCGTCCGGCATGTAATATTTCCGCTTCCCCGTGGAATCATCAAAGAACGTCTCACCGATCACCATCCCTTGGGTCAGCAACCGCTTGAACGGCTCGTCAAATGCGACGATTCCGAGATCGCGCATGACCTTTGTCCAAAACCGTGCGTAGATCAAATGCATCACCGCATGATCGTCGCCGCCGATATATTGATCGACGGGAGCCCAGTAATTCGCGATCTCAGACGCGACCGGAAGTTCATCATTCTTCGGATCGGTGTAGCGATAGTAGTACCACGACGAATCGACGAATGTGTCCATCGTATCCGTCTCGCGGCGTGCTTCGCCTTCGCATTTTGGGCAGGTTGTGTTCACAAACTCCGGCACCTTGGCGAGCGGTGATTCACCGGTGCCGGTAAACGGGGCCGTTTCCGGTAGTCGAACCGGCAGGTCCTCATACTTCTCGGGCATGATACCGCATTCATCGCAGTAAACGATCGGGATCGGCGAGCCCCAAAACCTCTGTCTCGAAACGCCCCAATCACGCAGCCGGTACGTCGTGGCGGCCTCACCAAAACCTTTTTCGGCGGCGAATGCCGTCATCTCCCGCTTGCCTTGTTCGCTCGTCTTGCCGGTCCATTCACCCGAATTGACCATCACGCCATAGTCGGTAAACGGCAAGTCAGAACCGCCTGTGTAAGCGGGCGGCAAGTTCGCGAGCGTTGAACCACCGTCCGACAACTGGCCCGCCGCTGACGCAGCGGGTTCCGACACGATCACCGCCTTGATCGGCAGGCGGAACTTCTCGGCAAACTCAAAATCCCGCTCATCGTGTGCCGGCACGCTCATCACGGCACCGGTACCGTACTCCATCATCACGTAGTTGCCGATCCAAACCGGCAGTTCTTCGCCGCTGAACGGATTTATAGCCCTCAGGCCTGTGTCGATCCCGTCTTTTACAGCCTCGCTCTCATGATCGGTCGGATTCATCTTTTCGGAGCGAATGTGCTGGATCTTTGCCAGTACTTTGGCCGGGAGTTGGCTTAAATGCTCAACTATGATCGAATGCTCAGCCGCGACCACAACCGCGTTGGCGCCAAAAATAGTGTCGATTCGTGTTGTAAAAACACGAATGTGATTTCCTGGCGTACCGGCTTCAGCCGGGTTAGCGGCCCCGCTAAACCCGGGGCTCAGGACCGCAAAATCCACAAACGCACCCGCCGATCGGCCGATCCAATCCTTTTGCCGCTTCAATACATTCTGTGGCCAGCCAGCCTCGATCTCAGCCATGTCGTCAAGGAGCTGATCGCTGTACGCCGTCGTCTTAAAGAACCACTGCTCGAGGTCCTTTTTTGTCACCGGGTTCCCGCAACGCCAGCATAGCCCGCCGCTAGCCTGTTCGTTCGACAGCGTAGCCTGGTCCGTCTCACACCAATTGACCCGCGTCTTTTTCTTGTACGCGAGACCTTTTTCGTACATCTTCAGAAAGAACCACTGGTCGAATTTGTAATACTCCGGTCGGTGAGCCGCCATCTGTCGCGACCAGTCATAGCTGATCCCAAGCCGCTGCAGTTGCCCCTGCATTGAGCTGATATTCGCCTCGGTCCATTCGCGCGGATTTACGCCGCGCTTTATCGCAGCATCTTCGGCAGGCTGCCCGAACGAGTCCCACCCGATCGGGTGCAGCACATTAAACCCCTTCAACCGCTTGTACCACGCCACGACATCGCCGGCCGAATAATTCCGCACGTGTCCCATGTGCAAATTCCCCGACGGGTAGGGAAGCATCTCCAGTGCATAGAACTTCGGCTTCGGACTCGCCATTGATGCCTCAAAGGCATTCGATTCAGCCCATTTCTTCTGCCACTTCTGCTCAATTTTTTTTGCGAAATACTTTTCGTCCATACTTTTACGCGGAAACGATAATATTATCGAATAAGGATGTCCCTATCCAATACAGTTAGTAATTAGGTTCCGGGAAACGCCACTACGCAGGAAAGGCTGCGAGTGGCCATCTAAGGGCGAGATACTGCAGGAAAGCGGACATAAAAGTGATTTTATTCGATGTTTCGGCCTGTGTCCATCTGTCTCACACGTCAGCTTGGCGAAACCAGGTTTCGTGTTGCTCGTGGCAGCAAAGCCGGGAACCGGACCACAAAACCCACGAACAAAAG
>CAUJFK010000114.1 GCA_963169175.1 Acidobacteriota bacterium
GGCAATGAATTATGTTCCCCAAAGATCCTAATTTGGAAGCTGAATTTACATTCGAGTCCGAAAGGTCAGGCGTGGTTGAAGATCGGCCGTTTCAATTGCTCGTGCTCGGTGACTGGACGGCCGACGGGGCCAAACGCGAACTCGGGAATCGGCGGCCGGTCGAGATCGACCGCGATAACTTCGACGATGTGATGAACGGCCTGGGCGTGAATCTCGACCTTGATGTCGGCACAAGCAGGGCGGAACTTGATTTCACGTCGCTTGACGATTTTCACCCCGACGAGCTTTTTAAACGCGTACCTGTATTTGAGGAGTTACGCGGCCTGCGCAAACGCTTGCGAAATGCTGACACGTTCAATTCGGCTGCAAGGGAGGTTCGGGAATGGTCCGGATCACCAGTATCTGCGGATGGTGACAAGGCGATTGCGGGGCCCGAACCCGAAGCGGACAACCTGCTGGACGCGATCCTATCGAAGCCGGACGGTGGGGCGGCGGCGCCAAAGCCGGCTATTTCATCCGATCTTTCAAGGCTGGTTGGTGATCTTGTTCGCCCGCATCTGGTCGCCGTTGATGAAAATGAGCAAGCGAGCATGGTCGCCGCCGTTGATGAGGCGATTAGCGGGACAATGCGATCGGTCCTGCACGATCGGCGATTCCAGTCGCTAGAGGCGGCGTGGAGGGGACTTTTCTTTCTGGTTCGCCGGGTAGAGACGGCATCGGACCTGAAGATCTATATTCTCGATGTATCAAAGGAAGAACTGGTAACAGATCTGAGGTCGGATGGCGGAACTAGTGCGGTCGGAAGAATATTTGCCGCGGGCCATAACGGCGAGCCGTGGGCAGCCGTTGCCGGCAATTTCGCTTTTCTTCCTGATGTTGATGATGTTGCCGCGTTGATCAGGATAGCGAAGGTATCGGCTGTATCGCGCACGCCATTTATCTCGCACATCAGGCCTGAAGTGATTGGTGTTCATTCGCTTGCTGATCAGGCTGATGCGGACGGCTGGGACCTATCCGGAACGAGTGACGCGGGAAAATTGTGGACAGCGCTCCGCGGCCTGCCAGAATCACAATATCTCGGTCTTACAATGCCGCGGTTTCTAGCCCGCCTTCCATACGGAAGTGCGACCGAACCGTCGGAAACCTTTTCATTTGAGGAGTTTACGGAGTATGCGAATCATGATGGCTACCTGTGGGCCAATAGCTGTTTTGCCGTATCCCTCCTGTTGGCGCAGAGCTATCGAGAGTTTGAATGGGAGTTTGGCCAGCGATTTGTTCAGGACATCGACGGCCTGCCGCTGCATATGTACAAAAGAGATGGGCAATCGGTTTACCAATCGTGCGCCGAGGTGCAACTTAGCCAAAATGCGGCGGAAGCTTTGATGGAATACGGCGTAATGCCCGTTGTTTCGTTCAAGAATATGGACCGTATTCGGCTCGGGCGCCTTCAGTCCGTGAGTGATCCGGTCACGGTGCTGAAAGGAGCTTGGTCACGATCCCTCTAGCAAAAGTGGATGTGTTAGGGGTAAAATATAAAATTTGCCCGTTGGGAGCGGGGAGTCTCACTTGTAAGAATGTTCGACGAAAGGTTTGATGTGATCGTGATCGGGGCTGGGCACGCGGGTTGTGAAGCGGCGTCGGCCTCGGCGCGCCTTGGGGCGGAAACGGCGTTGGTCACGATCAATCTTGATCTGATCGGCCAGATGTCGTGCAATCCGGCCATTGGCGGGATCGCTAAAGGCCATGTTGTCAGAGAGATAGACGCGCTCGGTGGAATTATGGGCCGGGTGATCGACCGGACCGGTATCCAATTCAGGCTGCTCAACCGTTCGCGTGGGCCGGCCGTTCAGTCGCCGCGTGCTCAGGCCGACCGAAGCCTTTATCGCTCCGAGATGCGGCGGGTTTTGGAAGCAACGCCGGGCCTGACTTTGCGGCAAGGTGCCGTCGTTGCCCTAATTACTGAAAGCAGTAGAGTTATCGGCGTAGAATTGCAGGACTCGCGTCGCTTTGGGGCAAAATCCGTTGTGATCGCCACCGGAACTTTTCTAAATGGTACGATCCACACCGGTCGCCGGACTTTCTCTGCCGGCCGGGCGGGCGAACCGGCGTCGATCGAACTCGCGGAAGACCTGAAAGGACTCGGATTTCCCGTTGGCCGCCTAAAAACCGGTACCCCGCCGCGGCTCGACGGGCGGACGATAGACTGGGATGCGTTCGAACCGCAGCCGCCTGATGTGCGGCCCGTAGCTTTTTCGTTCGCTACGGATAAGATCGAGCAGCCCCAGATCAGTTGTTCGATCGGGTACACGACGGAAAAAGTTCATCAGGCGATCCGCGATAACCTTCACCAATCGCCGCTCTATTCGGGCAAGATAAAGGGTATTGGCCCACGCTATTGCCCCTCGATCGAGGACAAGGTCGTTAAGTTTGCCGAGAAGGACCGACACCAGCTATTTCTTGAGCCTGAAGGACATAACACGCATGAGGTCTATTTGAACGGCTTCTCGACTTCGCTTCCTTCTGCTCTTCAGCTCGAATTGCTGCGGATGATCGACGGGTTTGAGTCGGTGCAGATAATCCGTCCGGGATATGCCATTGAGTATGATTTTGTCGATCCGCGTGAACTTAGCCCGACCATGGCAACTACGCGGATGGATGGCCTATTTTTGGCCGGACAGATCAACGGAACGACGGGTTATGAAGAAGCGGCATGTCAGGGATTGCTTGCCGGGATCAACGCGGCGCTAGCGATTCAAGGCCGTAAACCATTCACTCTTGGACGGGACGAGGCATATATCGGAGTTTTAGCCGATGACCTGATCCAGCATGGTGTTGATGAGCCGTACAGGCTTTTCACGTCAAGGGCCGAGGCGAGACTCACACTTCGCCATGACAACGCGGACCGGCGCTTGTCGCCAAAGGGACGTGAGATCGGGTTGGTCGGCGATCTGGATTGGGAAAGGTTTAGTTCACGGCGGGACCGCATTGCACATTTGCGAAATGTGCTCGATGCGACGCGTTTCAAGCGGTCGTCCGTCGAATATGCCGGTATCTCGCAGGTGCTTGGTTGTGATCTGGGCGATTCTATAACTCTATCTCAGATTGCTATGCGGCAGGGTGTGAGCCCCGATCTGGTTCTGAGAATGGTGCCTGGCGAAGTGCGGAACGCTGTTAGCCTTACTGAACTTGAAACGGCTCTGGCCGATTCGCTTTATCGTGGATACATTGAAAAACAAAGGGTTGCGACCGCGCGTGTTGATCATCATGACACGCTGAAAGTGCCTGATTTGTTTGAGTTTGCGGTGATCGGCGGGCTGTCGAACGAAATGGTTGAACGGCTTGAGCGGGCAAGGCCGCAGACCTTTGCCCAGGTGCGGCGTATTCCGGGCCTGACACCCGCCGCAATCTCTTCCGTACTGGTCCACCTAACGGCGAAAGGCCCCGCGAATTGCGTCCAGAGCTCGCTTGCCTGAACACTGATTCCCAAAGTCGCATTTGTCCAGGACTGAGCTGAAAAGCTTGTCTTTTCCATGCTTGATGCAAAGAAGTGTGGTACGTACCACAATATCTGCACCCTGCTTGTTATTTGTGGTACGTACCACACATCGGACGCGTTTCGCCAAACTCGGTTGACGTGATAACTTAAATCCAGTGGAATTCTTATGGGCCGGATCATAGCTATCGCAAACCAGAAAGGCGGCGTCGGAAAAACAACTTCGGCGATCAACCTGGCCGCGGCTCTTGCGCTCGAGAATCGGAAAGTCCTCCTTGTTGACGCTGATCCGCAGGGAAACGCGACTTCCGGCGCCGGCATAGCTCGCGCTGCCGACCGAAAAAACCTGTATCACAGCCTGATAACCGGCGAATCGCCCCGCGAATTGGTGCTCTCGACCGAGATCCCAACGCTCTGGGTGCTTCCGTCGGATAAGAATCTTGCCGGTATCGAGATCGAGTTGAGTGAATCGCAGGAACGAGCGACCGCTCTCCGAAGTGTCTTGGAACAGATACGGGACTACTTCCACTTCATTATCATCGATTGCCCGCCGTCACTTGGAATTCTTACAGTAAATGGACTTACGGCGGCGGATTCGCTCATCGTACCCGTGCAGTGCGAGTATTTTGCGCTCGAAGGTGTTACAGAATTGTTTGAGACGCTGACGCGGTTGAAACGCGAACTAAATCCCGCTTTGACCATAGAGGGCTTGTTGCTTACGATGTACGACGAGCGGACAAATCTCTCGGCGGCGGTGGCAAAGGACCTGCGTGATTTTTACGGTTCACAGGTCTTTAAGACCGTGATCCCGCGCAACGTCCGGCTCGCTGAAGCTCCGAGTTATGGAAAACCCATCGTTCTTTACGATCCGCGGTCGCGTGGGGCTGAAGCATATAAACATCTCGCCCAGGAGGTAATTGGTAATGGTTAGACAACCGCTTGGCAGAGGGTTAAGCGCATTATTAGGCGACGAAAGACCGCCGGATTCGGTCGTTGAGTTGGGATTGGAGCAGATCGAGCCCAATTCAGAGCAGCCTCGAACCCGATTTGACGACGCGGCGCTGGATCAATTGGCACAGTCGATCTCGGCTAACGGCATTGTTCAGCCAATAGTTGTAAGAAAAAATGGGCCGAAATACCAGATAATTGCTGGAGAAAGGCGGTGGCGGGCAGCCCAGCGGGCCGGGTTGCGTAAAATACCGGTCGTCGTCCGCGAGGTGGCCGATGACAAACTTCTCGAACTGGCGCTGATCGAGAATATCCAGCGCGAAGAGCTAAATCCGGTTGAAGAGGCCCGTGCCTTTCGCAAACTGACCGATACCATCGGCCTAACGCAGGAAATGATCGCCGAGCGTGTCGGAAAAGAACGATCACTTATTGCCACATCGCTGCGATTGCTGAACTTACCGAGCGAGGTGCTTGAATTGATCGAGGACGCTCGGTTGAGTGCCAGCCACGGCCGGGCGCTGCTGATGATAGGCGATCCCGCACTCCAGCGGCGTTTGGCAAAGACGATCGTCTCGATGGGACTTTCCGTGCGCGAGGCAGAACGTGCGGTGAAGCAGGCAATGCGGCCTGGCTCGCAAACCACTGGCAACAAACGGGTTAGTTCTAAACGCGATGCTAATTTGATCTCGGCGGAAACTAAAATGCGAAGGAAACTCAGCACGAATGTAAACATTCTTCCGTCGAAAAATGGCTCAGGCGGCAAGATCGAGATCGAGTACTACACAATGGATGATCTTGACCGAATATATCAGGCAATAATACAAGGCTAAGGCTTAGATGGGAGGAATTCGATGCGTTTGACCGAAATGGTCTCGTGTGCCGGTTGAGTGGCGAAACTCGCTCCGGGAGACCTTGCTCAAGTTTTGAGCAAATTACCAGCACAGACGTCCGAAAATGTGATCGTCGGGTTTGAAACTGCCGACGATGCGGGTGTTTTTCGCCTTAACGACACGACTGCGCTGGTCCAAACGGTCGATTTCTTCACGCCCGTTGCCGATGATCCGGAGATATACGGCCAGGTCGCGGCCGTAAATTCGCTAAATGATGTTTACGCAATGGGCGGCACGCCTATAAGTGCTTTATCCATAGTGTGTTACCCACAAAAGGGCGATTGGGATGTGCTCGGCAAGATCTTGCTCGGCGGCCAAAAGGCGATGAACGAAGACGGTGTCGTCGTGATCGGCGGGCACTCGGTGGACGATGCGGAGATGAAGTTTGGCTACGCTGTAACCGGGGTTATCGACCCGAACGCGGTGATCCGCAACAGCGGTGCGCGGGCAGGTGATATTCTTATCCTGACAAAGCCGATCGGGACTGGTGCGATAAACACCGCGGTCAAAAAAGGCGTGGCCCGCGAGGCGACAGTCCAGGCGGCGATCGAGGCAATGACGTCTTCGTCTGCTGCCGCATCTAAAGCTATGCGGGCCGCCGGCACACACGCGTGTACCGATATTACTGGCTTTGGCCTGCTAGGGCATGCATTTGAGATGGCGAAAGCGAGCCGCGTAACGCTTGAGATAGATTCGGCAGCCGTGCCATTACTGCCCGAGGTTCTGGACCTGATCGCAGACGGCATGCTTACTCGCGGCGACAAGAATAACCGGGTTTATGTAGGCGAGACGGTTGGATTTTCCCCCACGGTCTCACACGAAATGCAAAGTGCTCTTTTTGACCCGCAAACAGCGGGCGGACTTCTGATAAGCTTAGATGAGAGCGGTGCCAATAGCTTTTTAGAGATGGTTCCGGCGGCGAAGCGGATCGGTCGGGTGACCGGAATGGGTTCTACGCTTATCAACGTAAGTTAGGCAGATACAGGGGTTAGAGGTAAACGCAGTTGTTTTTATTCATTTTCGAATCGATAGGAACGTCAGAGCTGATCCTGATCGGCATAATTGCCCTGATCTTTCTCGGCCCGCGAAGGCTCCCGGAATTGGCACGAAAACTTGGAAAAATAATGGCCGATCTTCGGAACACGACCAATGAGTTCAAGGATACGTGGGAACGGGAGGTCAACTTTGAAGAGGAAACAAAGGCATTTCGGATGGACGATATCGATGAAAAGACGGAACCTCGGGCGTTAGCTCCGACTGTTCAGACTACTTCCGCGATCTCCGCCCCGGCCGTCAAAGAAATCGACGCATCCCATTTCGACGAAGCTGTCCCCGCGAACCAAAATGGGTCTGAAGCTGCCGCAAATACCGAACCAGCAGACAGCGCGCTGTCGGAGAAAAGAGACTGGCTTTGAGCACTTGAGTTGGGGGCAAAGATCACGCCCGAAACGCACTTGGAATGGCAGAACCTGAAATTGACCAAAATGCCGATCTCGGCGCCCAGATGTCGTTCCTTGACCATTTGGACGAGCTGCGCAAAAGGCTTGTAAATTCTGTAATTATTGTAATAATCGCGTTTATCGTCTGTTTTGCCTTTTCAGACGATATATTCCGGTTTCTTGAGGTCCCGATCCGCCGTGCCTTGTCCGAAGCTCAACGCCGCGAAGTGCCGGTTATTGGCCTGACCGGCGAGGAAAAGGTGCTTCCGCTCACCAGCCTAGCGCCGGGCGATCATGGGCGTTTTATCTTTTCAGAGCAGACAAAGTTTGGAACAAGCGTTGTTCCGATCGGCGCCTCGGTCAATGCGGTCGTCGTTGCCTCACCGAGTGGGCCGGCGCTTTTTACCGATGAGCCGATCTACACAGCAAATGCCGTAGTACCGAAAGGTGTCCGTTTGCCCGTAGAACTCGGCCCGGATGCAAAGAATGCCGAACCCGACGAGGAAAGGCTGGTCGTAACAACCGCACAAGAAACGTTTACGCTCTATGTGACCGTATCGCTCTATGCCGCAATAGCGCTGTCGATACCGCTCCTATTGCTTCAGGTGTGGGGTTTCATCTCACCCGCACTACATAAGCACGAGCGGGCCTATGTGACACCGTTCGTTCTATTGTCGAGTACATCATTCGTTGCGGGCGCCGCCTTTGCCTATTACATCTTGTTCCCGCCGGCGGTCGGGTACCTGCTTGGGCTGGCTGAGGATTTTCGGCCTCTTCTGCGTGCGACCGATTATTTCGACCTTATAACATTAATAATGCTCGCGATGGGCCTTATTTTTCAGATGCCCGCGATAACCTATGTGCTTGCACGCATTGGACTTATCTCGGCACGCATGCTTTTGAAAAGCTGGAAGATCGCGCTGATCGTCATCCTCATCGTCGCGGCGGTCGTTTCACCTACCGGCGACATCCCGAACTTGATGTTGTTCGCTACGCCGATGATGATGCTTTATCTTGTCTCGATCTTCATCGCCTGGCTCTTTGGCAAAAAGCGAACGCCGGATATGGAGGTTTGACTAGCCTAAGCTCTCTCGTACCCCCGGGAATCAGTATCCGAACCACTTTGAACAAGCCCCGATACAACCCTGCTTAGACCTATTGGCATCTTGAACAATTAGGCATAAGTGTCTAAAATTCAAGGTTACTCATGGTCCGACTGTTACGGGCGAAAAGATCGACATATCCAATTTTAGGAGTTTGCAGTATGTTCAAATCAAAACTGGCCAGGAATTTAGCAACAGGCATGCTTTTTGCGGCTGCCGCGGCCTCGACCGCCGCCGCCCAGAAAGAAAAGGAAGGCACGCCGAGCCAGGACCCGAGCTCAAAGGCCCGCAATGTTAAGCCGGAGCTAAAGGAAGCCTATAAGAAATGGGTGAACACGGACGTCGATTATATTATTACGAAAGAAGAGAAAAAGGCCTTCTATGCGTTGGTGACGGACGAAGAACGCGAGAACTTTATCGAAAACTTCTGGAGGCGGCGTGACCCGAACCCCGATACGGAAGAGAATGAGTATCGTGAAGAATATTACGAGCGGATCGCGTATGCGAACCAGCATTACACGTCGGGCATTCCCGGCTGGAAAACGGATCGCGGCCGCATCTATATAGCCTGGGGCAAGCCGGATTCGGTCGAATCTCATCCGTCAGGCGGTTCTTACGACCGGCCAAGCTATGAAGGCGGCGGTTCAACATCGACCTATCCGTTTGAGATCTGGTTCTATCGGCATCTGGACAACGTTGGCGACGGCATTGAGATCGAGTTTGTCGATCCGACCGGGACAGGTGAATATCGGATCGCTCGCAATGCTAATGAAAAGGACGCACTTCTGATGGTGCCGGGCGGCGGAATGACAACGGCCGAACAGCTTGGCCTTTCGGATAAGGGCGATCGGATAAACGGATACGGAATGGGGCAGAACTCGTATATGCGCGAGCAGGATATGCCGTTCCGCCGGTTGGAGATCATCACCGCTTTGCAGCGACCGCCGCAGGTCAAGTTCGGCGATCTTCAAAGCAGCTTGGATTCAACAAGCGCCATTCTGTTTGACAAGAACCCGCTTGGATTTGATCTTCGGGTGGATTTCTTCCGTCAGTCGGACGATCGCGTGATCGCGGCGTTCACGATCCAGACCGAAAACAAAGAGCTTTCATTTACAGATGTCGGCGGGCTGCCAACAGCGAAGATGAATATCTTTGGCCGCATCACCGCCGTCTCCGGCAAACGGTCGGGCATATTCGAAGATTCCGTAACGACCAGTGCTACCGCAGGCGAGCTTGCCGAAACGAAAGACAGAAAGTCGATCTACCAAAAGGCGGTTGCACTTCAGCCCGGCACATACAAAGTGGACGTGGTCGTACGCGATGTCGTTACCGGCAATCGTGGTGTGGTAAACCAGGGTTTTACGGTACCTCGCTATGATGACAAGAAGCTTTCGACCTCGACGCTGATACTTGCCTCAAAGCTCCGCTCGACAACTGACCGCGACATCGGCGGTATGTTCGTTATCGGTAACGCAAAGGTCATTCCGAATCTTTCGGGTGATTACAAGAAAGGCCAGGAGATCGGCCTTTATATGCAGGTGTACAACGCCGGGGTCGATCAGACGACCCTGCGTCCGGCCGTAGATGTCGAATACGTGCTGACAAAAGGCGGCAAGGAAGTACTCAGGCAGGCAGAAGACTGGACCGGTCTTAGCGACTCAGGCCAGAGGTTGACGCTTGCGAGGCTTCTCCCGACTGACGCATTGCCGGTCGGAGAATACGAGCTAAAGGTGCTGACCAAAGACCGCGTCGGCGGGCAGGTCATCGAAAATAAAGGCAAGTTTACGATAAGCCAGTAGAACCGGGATATAGGTTTTGTGAGCCCGCACGAGTAAGATCACTTCGTGCGGGCTTTTGCATTTTGGTCAACGCGAATAAGCGGCTGATCTTTTCCCTCACTTGTTGCAAACAGCGACCGGCCGTCGGATGAATAGCCGATTGCCTCACCCTGGTTGCGGCCGTCGAGATCGATGACAGTGGGCTTTTGCTTCCATATCTCATCGAAGCCATTTGCCTCTGGCGGCAATGCGAATTCATAGCCCGCGAAATAATCGCA
>CAUJFK010000115.1 GCA_963169175.1 Acidobacteriota bacterium
CGCCAAAAAGAAATCTTGACAGTTGCGGCATAAACATCTATTATTCTGTTTGAACGATGTTATGCACATTGTTCCATGTCACCCTATCTCTACTGAAATAAACACTTAGTCCTCAACCTGCCATCCATTTCTAAAGCTGAGGAGAAGCTTAGAACTTAATGTCCGCAAAATTAGGGGAAATTCTTGTCCGTGAGAATCTGGTAACGCCGCAACAGCTGCGCGAAGCCCTGGATTACCAACGGACTAGCGGAGGGCGGCTAGGCTCGAACCTGGTCAAACTCGGCATGATCTCGGACGACGTGATTACCGCCGTACTCTCCCGACAATACGGCGTACCGTCGATAAACCTCGATCTGTTCCATATCGAGGATGACATCATCAGGCTTATTTCACAGGAAGTAGCCCTGTAATATATGGTGCTTCCCGTTTCGCGAAACGGTTCGACGCTGACGCTGGCAATGGCGGACCCGACGAACGTTTTCGCGATGGACGACATTAAATTCATGACCGGATTTAATGTCGAGCCGGTGATCGCGTCCGAAACGTCGATACAGATGGCCGTCGGCAAGTATTACGGCGGGTCAAATCAGATCGATGTGTTCGACGCAGCCATTGCGTTTGAGACCGAGAAGGCTGCCGCGGCCCTAAAGTCCAGCAAGAACGGCAAGAACGGGAATGCAAAGAACGGTTCGAAACCGGCTGCCACGGCCAAAGCAAAAGCAAATATCTCGGCCGATGACCTGGACGTTTCGCTTGGCAATTTTGATTTCGAAGTAAGCGACGGATCGGAAGAATTTGAGGTCGTTCAGGAGAATGAAGAGATCGATCTGGCGACGCTTGCCCGTGCCAGCGAGGATGCTCCGGTCGTTCGTCTGGTGAACATTCTGATGGTCGATTCGCTTCGCCGCGGAGCGTCTGACATACACGTTGAGCCATATGAAAAGGATTTTCGCATCCGCTTTCGTATCGACGGTGTGCTCTATGATGTCATGCATCCGCCGATGAAGATCCGCGATCCGCTTATCTCGCGATTAAAGATCATGTCCAAGCTGGACATATCAGAAAAGCGATTACCGCAGGACGGACGCATCAAGATCAAGGTCAAGATAGATGACCGCTCACGCGAGCTGGATTTTCGTGTTTCTACTCTCCCCACACTTTTTGGCGAAAAGGTCGTGCTTCGTCTTCTCGATAAAGAGAAGCTGATGCTGGATATGACCAAGCTGGGTTTTGAGCCCGAGAGCCTGGTCAAATTCCAGAAAGCGATCGCCAACCCATACGGAATGGTGCTGGTCACGGGGCCGACGGGTTCGGGAAAAACGAACACGCTCTATTCGGCACTGCAAAGCCTGAACACACCCGAGACGAACATCATGACGGCCGAGGACCCGGTCGAATTCAACCTTCAGGGCATCAACCAGGTGCAAATGAAGGAGCAGATCGGGCTAAACTTTGCCGCCGCACTTCGTTCATTTCTGCGTCAGGACCCGAACATCATCCTGGTCGGTGAAATCCGTGACTTCGAAACGGCCGAGATCGGCATTAAGGCCGCGTTGACGGGCCACCTTGTGCTCTCGACACTGCACACGAACGATGCGCCATCGACGATCTCGCGTCTGGTGAACATGGGTATTGAGCCGTTTCTGGTCGCGACATCCGTGAACCTGATCCAGGCGCAAAGGCTTATCCGCCGCGTCTGCACAAACTGCAAGATCGAGGCGAGCTATACACCCGAAGCTCTTGTAGAGATAGGCTTTTCACCAGAAGAGGCGGCCGAAATGAAGATGTACAAGGGTTCGGGCTGCGACACGTGCTTGAACACCGGTTACAAGGGCCGTTTCGGACTATACGAAACAATGTAAGATACAGACGAACACCGCGAGTTGAACATCATATGAGCCAGCGCGATCGAACTTCGCAGAAAGGCGATCGAATGCGGCATGATCACGCTTCGCGGTTCAGGATTGGCCAAGCTTCGGCAAGGCATTACGACAGTGGAGGAGGTCGTTAAGGAAACGGTTCTCTAGGACTTGGAGGAATTATGGTAAGGGCAATTGCACTATCGATAGCTTTATTGATCGGCATAGGGGTGGTCATTCCACTGGCAACTCAACTGGCCGAAGCCGGACAGAAAGTATCAAAACGATATAAGAAACGGCAGCGCGGCTGGAAAGGCGTCAAAAAGTACTCGAAACGCTGGTGGCAGCTTTATCGGGCACAGGAGAGACGCAAGAAATTACGCGCCCAGCGGCGTCGGCAGCTACGGCTCCGGCAGCTTCGGCTGGCGGGCGTAAAAGAGCAGGGAAAACCTGTCGCGGCAACGACGATTTCTAAACCGACCGCGCCGGAAGAAAAGACAACATCAATGCTGCCGTCCGGCGACGCCGCTCCGGCGGGCTGGAAACGCAGCCAGGCGAACGATGCCGAATTGCGGTTCAGTGTTGACGACGGAAACGGAACAGCATCCATATCGGTCGTAGGCCCGGCAATGGGCGAATCGGTCGATTCGGGACGGAACACCGCTGTCGGCGGCGTACCGACAACATCACTCCGCCGTGAGGTGATCAACCGCATGATCCGCGAGAACGGCTGGGTGGTCAACGATTATCAAAAAGACATCGCGGGCAAGTCGGTTTATGTTGTTGTTGCGCAATCACAGGGCCAGGGCGGACGCGTTAATTCGCGGATGTTCTACTTCACCGAAGTGAACGGGCGCATCTACAGTGTCGCAACAAACTCGAACAGCGGTTCAGCGGACCGCATTGCCGAGGAATCAGAGAAGGTCATCTTCTCGCTTCAAGGCCGGTCAAGGCCGGTCCAGGCCGCGGTCAGAGAGTAGGTCAGGCTGAAAAGCCTGACCACTTTCCAGATCACGGAGCTTTCATTTTCACCCACGCAGTTTGCAGCAGGCCGAACGGCCTCGCTGTCCCAAATCCCTTATGAGCATTGATCATCAGAACGCCGAGACATCGATCACGCTGCCCGACCTGCTTCGTCAAATGACGGACCAGGGCGGCTCGGACTTGCACATCACGACCAACTCGCCGCCGCAGGTTCGCGTTCACGGCCATCTGGCGCCGCTTGCAGGCTTTGGCGTAATGACGCCGGCGGATACAAAGCGGCTGGCCTACTCGGTCTTGACCGATGCTCAGAAGCACCGGTTTGAAGAAAATCTCGAACTTGATTTCTCGTTCGGATTGAAAGGAATGTCCCGATTCAGGGCCAACCTTTTTAACCAGAAGGGCGCGGTCGGCGCCGTTTTTCGTGCGATTCCATACGAGATAAGAACATTCGAACATCTCGGCCTTCCGCCTGTGGTTTCCGACCTTTGCAAGAAGCCTCGCGGACTTATCCTTGTGACCGGCCCGACCGGCTCAGGTAAATCAACCACGCTTGCCTCGATGGTCGATAAGATCAATGTCGATCGGCACGAGCATATTCTGACGATCGAAGACCCGATCGAATTTCTCCACAATCACAAGAACTGCGTCGTTAATCAGCGCGAGGTTGCCGCCGATACGCATTCATTTGGCGCAGCACTTCGCACCGCACTTCGCCAGGACCCTGACGTTGTGCTGGTCGGCGAAATGCGTGACCTTGAGACGATCGAGATGGCCCTGCGTATTGCGGAAACGGGCCATTTGACGTTTGCTACGCTGCACACGAACTCGGCATATTCGACCATCAACCGTATCATCGACGTCTTTCCGGCCGCACAGCAGGCACAGGTGCGAACGCAGCTTTCGCTGGTGCTTGAAGGCATTATGTGTCAGGCGCTGCTGCCGAACTCTTCGGGTGACGGGCGTGCGATGGCACTTGAGATATTGATCCCGAACGCGGCTATCCGAAATCTGATCCGCGAGGACAAGATCCACCAGATCTATTCGATGATGCAGACCGGCCAGGATAAGTTCGGGATGCAGACCTTTAACCAATCGCTTGCGACGCTGTACCACAAGCGCCAGATAACGCTCGAGGCAGCAATGATGCGTTCGTCGAATCCCGATGAACTTAAGGAACTGATCGAGCGCGGTTCGGGGCTGAATGAAACTTATGGCGGCGGCGGAGGAACGCGGCCCGCACCCGGCGGCCACGCAAGCCCGTACGCCCAAGGCCGCCCGGTCGGATCACGGCCGCCGGTACGGTGAGCGAAAAAATGAACCACAGAGGCACAGAGACACCGAGAGAAAAACAGAAATGTCGGGTTTTTTGAGAGTCCTTTGAAAACTCTGTGTCCCTTTGTGCCTCTGTGGTAAAGGAAAATTTTCCAGGAGCTAGAAATTAAATGCCAACTTACGCATTCAAAGGAAGAAATCGGCTGAACGAGCTGGTCGCGGGTGAGCGGGAAGCCGCCAGCCAGGACGAGCTTAGGGCGTTGCTGCGACGCGAGCAGATCGTGATGACGCAGGCGGCCGAGAAAGGCAACGTCGTATCGATACCAAAACTTGGCCGGCGAAAAAAGGTCGGGGCCAAGGAATTGGCGGTATTCACCCGCCAGTTCTCGGTCATGATCGACGCCGGTTTGCCGCTGGTACAGTGCCTCGACATTTTGGCCGAACAGCAGCAGAACGCCTTTTTCAAGGACGTGCTCCATCAGGTCCGTCAGAATGTGGAAGAAGGCGCAACGCTTCATCAGGCGCTCGACCGGCACCCGAAGGTGTTCGATTCGCTTTACACGCATATGGTGGAAGCGGGCGAAACGGGCGGTGTGCTTGACCTGATCCTTCAGCGTCTTGCGACCTTGATCGAAAAGGTCGTGAAACTGAAACGAAGCATTGTTTCAGCCTCGATCTATCCAAGTGCCGTCATCGTGGTTGCCATTGCCGCGATCGCGATCATCATGGTCGTCGTCATTCCGCAGTTCGAACAGATCTTTCTTGGATTGCTCGGCCCGGGCGAACTGCTTCCGCTGCCGACACGCATCGTGATGGGGATAAGCGGATTTCTTGCCGGTTGGGGCGGCCTGGCTCTTCTTGTTACGATCATCGGTTCCTCTGTCGCGATCAATTTCTATTACAAGACCGAGAAAGGCCGCTGGCAGATAGACAAGTTTCTGTTGAGGCTGCCGATCTTTGGAAGCATCCTGCGAAAGGTTGCGGTCGCACGATTTTCGCGAATACTTTCAACGCTGTTGTCATCCGGCGTTCCGATCCTGCAATCGCTGGATATAACCGCAAAAACGGCGGGCAACGTCGTTATTGAGGACGCAATATTGAAAGTGCGGGCCGGCGTTGAACGCGGTGAGAACTTTGTCGATCCACTGAAGGCAACCAATGTGTTCCCGCACATGGTCGCCCAGATGATCGGCGTTGGTGAACAGACCGGCGCCATGGATGCGATGCTTGGCAAGATCGCCGACTTCTACGAAGAAGAGGTCGATACGGCGATCGCTGACCTGCTAGCAATGATCGAACCGCTGCTGATCGCGTTCCTGGGCGTTACCATCGGCTCGATCGTTATCTCAATGTACCTTCCGCTCTTCTCGCTCATCGGCAAACTCGCCAGCGGCTCGAAGTAGCACTTTTGCAGAAGCCCGCACGCAGTAAGGGCGGATCATTGCAGAAGCCCGCACACAGTAAGGGCGTCCTTTCATCCGAAACGACATCCTACTCCGTGCGGGCTTTTGCATTTTCATTCGCGATCCGCGATTCGCATTCCGGAATGCGTTCGTCACAGGTCAGAAACGGGAGCGGTAGCGACTGGGCTTTTGGCCGCGGGGCGGGGAGCTCTATGCGAGGCAGGGGAACCCAGTCGCTACCGCTCCTGGTTCTGACCGGACGCCCTTACTGCGTGCGGATTTCTGCATTGCAGAGATCCGTATTAAGATAGGAACTTATTCATCGCTTAAAGGAAAGTGGGATCAGAATGTCATTGAATATCAAATCGAAAGGCGAATGCCGCTGGGATATCGTTAGTCTCGGTGAAGTCATGCTTCGACTGGATCCGGGTGATAAGCGGATCCATACAACGCGCAATTTTGAAGTGTGGGAAGGCGGCGGCGAGTACAACGTCGCGCGGGGCTTGAAACGTTGTTTTGGCCTCGACGCGGCGGTGGTCACAGCGCTTGCGGACAACCCGATAGGCCGGCTGGTCCAGGACCTGATCTATCAGGGCGGCGTTGATCAGTCGCACATCAAATGGATCGACTACGACGGTGTCGGCCGGACGGTGCGAAATGGAATGAATTTTACCGAGCGCGGATTTGGCGTTCGCGCGGCACTGGGCTGTTCCGACCGCGGGCATACGGCGGTTTCTCAGCTTAAGCCGGGCGATATCGATTGGGAAAAGATCTTTGGACAGGAAGGGGCGAGATGGTTCCACACAGGCGGAATATTCTGTGCCTTGTCAGGATCGACACCCGAGGTTGCAAAGGAGGCGATGGAGTCCGCGAAAAAGCACGGGACGAGCATTTCGTATGACCTGAACTATCGCGATTCGCTGTGGCGTTCGATCGGCGGCCAGGCGAAGGCACAGGAGGTAAATCGCGAACTGGCGAAATACGTGGACGTGATGATCGGCAACGAAGAAGACTTTACGGCCTGTCTCGGCTATGAGGTCGAGGGCCAGGATGAGAATCACTCGAAGCTGGACATCGCAAATTTTGAAAAGATGATCCGGCGCGCGGTTGCCGACTACCCGAATTTCGCCGTCGCCGCGACGACGCTGCGTAACGCCAGGACGGCGTCGATCAATGATTGGGGTGCGGTGTGCTTTACGGAAGGGCAGTTGTATCAGGCCCTGCTGCGGCCCGAGCTTGAGATATTTGACCGCGTCGGCGGCGGCGATTCGTTCGCTTCGGGGCTTATCTATGGTTTTCTGACCGGCGAAGGCCCAGAATTTGCCGTAAACTGCGGTGCCGCGCACGGAGCCTTGGCAATGACCACGCCCGGCGATACAACAACGGCCAGCCTCGCTGATGTGAAACGCGTAATGAAAGGCGGCGGGGCCCGCGTTGCACGATAAGAGTGGTTCGCCCGCGAAATACGCGAAAGGACGCGAAAACGAAGGCAGTTTTGCCCGCGAATAACGCGAATAAATGCTAATAAGAAGGCGGACCAGTGAAATATATTCGTGTTATTCGCGTAGATTCGCGGGCAAAAATTAGGTTTCTTTTCGCCTATTTTGCGGGCAATATTCTGCGTTTTAAAGATCATCATGAACAAACAACGGATCATTGAGCAAATTGAAACCCTTGGCCTTGTCCCGGTTGTGCGGGCGGCTTCGGCGGACGAGGCGATGCGTGTTATAGATGCGATCAAGGAAGGCGGTGTTTCGGTGCTTGAGATAACAATGACAGTGCCCGGAGCTGTAAAGGTGATCGAGGAAGTTGTTGCCCGATACGGCCAGGAAGCAACTGTCGGGGCCGGAACGGTGCTTGACCCGGAGACCGCGCGGGCTTGCATCCTTGCCGGTGCCCAGTTCGTCGTCAGTCCGGCATTGAACCTTGAAACGATCGCACTTTGCCGCCGCTACAGCGTTGCGGTAATGCCCGGTGCGTTGACCCCGACCGAGGTTGTTACCGCGTGGCAAGCCGGTGCGGACCTTGTAAAAATTTTTCCCTGCGGCTCGATGGGCGGAGCAAGCTATATCAAAAATCTGAAAGGCCCGCTGCCGCATATCAAATTCATTCCGACGGGCGGCGTCTCGCTCAAAACGGCCGCCGATTTT